>CAVLCG010000001.1:0-374 GCA_963661445.1 bacterium
ATTATACCATGAGTCTTTTCTTTTTTTGTGTATTCCGATAAATTTTTACTCCGTCTCTTATGAAGATGGTTTGCTTTTTAATGTTAAAAATGGTATATTATAACTGTAATTTATTAAGAAGAATTAACATCTTCTTTTTTTAAAATTGAATAGAGGTGGTTGTTTTGAAAATTGGTGAAAAGAAAAAAGAATTAAAGAAATTAATTCGTGGTGCCAAGACTATTTTTATAATGGCTCATAAGAATTTAGATTTAGATGCTTTAGGTAGTTCTATAGGATTATATTCAATTTTAGAGAAGCAAAGAAAGAATTGCTATTTAGTAATAAATGATAAAGAACATGAGTTAGGTGTTGAAAAGTATTAAGGGAATTAG
>CAVLCG010000001.1:384-19528 GCA_963661445.1 bacterium
CTACAAATAGTTACCGGAAAAGAAGTAGAAGATAACTTATACTTACGTAATAAACGAAATCTTTTATTTATACTAGACACTAATAAGAAAGAATTAGTTCAAGATAATGATATCATATCCCTATTTGATGAAGATAAAGTAGTGATTTTAGATCATCATGAGTTAGGTGAAACATCAATCTCTTGTCCCAATAGAATAATAGATAATACTGCTTCTAGTACTTGTGAGATGATAACAAACTTGATAGAAGCTTATAATTCACCAATAGATCCATACTATGCAACTTTAATATTAGCAGGGATAGTTTTAGATACTAATAACTTTACCCTTAAAACTAATAGTGAAACATACTATAGTGCCTACTATTTATCTTGTATGGGAGCTAGTACTACTAAAGTTCAATATCTATTAAAACAAGACTTAAAAGATTATATGGAACGTCAAAAATTAATTACTAATGTAGAGATAATTAATGATAAAATAGCAATTGCAAAGGGAAGTAGTTATTCTATTTATAGAAGAGAAGACTTAGCTAAGATAGCTGATACCTTACTTTTCTTTAACGATATAGAATTATCCTTTGTGATTGCTAAGACAGCTAATAATGTTACCTCTATCAGTGGACGTAGTATTGGTAAAAAAAGTATTGCTAATATATTGTCTAGAATTGGTGGAGGAGGAGATAAAATGGGAGGAGCAGCTCAGTTTGAAAATGTTCCAATCAGTAAAGTCTCTGAAAAATTAAATCAAGCTATTAAGGAGGAAGAATAATGAGAGTAATTTTTCGTCAAGATGTAAAAGGGGTAGGAAAGAAAGATGAAATTAAAGAAGTAAAAGATGGTTATGCTATTAACTTTTTAATTAAGAAAAATCTTGCTGTAGTAGCTAATCAAGAAAACTTAGATAACTTAAAGAAAGAACAAGCACTAAGAAAAGAAAATCATGATAAAGCTACAAAAGAAGCTATGGAAGAAAAAGCTAAATTAGAAAAATTAGTTTTAACTTTTAAAGTAAAAACCGGTGAAGGTGACCGTGTCTTTGGAAGTGTTAGTCAAAAACAAATAAAAGAAGAATTAAAAAATAATGGCTACAATATAGATAAAAATCAAATTAAATTACAAGATTCTCTATCATCTTTGGGATTTCATAAGATAGAAATAGAGTTATATAAAGAAGTTAGTGCTATAGTAAAAGTTCATTTAGTAAAGTAGAAGTAAAGGAGGAAGTTTATGGCCTTAAGAGAATTACCACATAATAAAGAAGCTGAAATGAGTGTATTGGGTTCTTGTTTTTTATCAACAGATGCCGCTACACTTGCTATTGAAAATTTATCAGAAGCTAGTTTTTTTGATACTAGAAATGCCAAAATCTTTAAGGCCTTTCAAAACTTACATGAAGAAAAAACACCTTTAGATTTAACAACAGTTACAACAGAACTTACTAGAATGAATGCTTTAACAGATGCAGGAGGAGTTTCTTATTTAACGGAAATAATTGAGTTTGTGCCTACTGCCAGTAATATAGATTATTATATTAAAGAAGTAGATAAAACGGCTCTTTTAAGAGGATTAATAGAAACAGCTACTAATATAGTAACATTAGGTTATAATCAAGAAGAAAATGTTAATGATGTTTTAGACCAAGCAGAAAAACAAATACTAAATATTGCTAAAAATAGAAAAAGTGGAGAATTTCAAAGTATTCAAGATGTGTTAATAAAGACACAAGAAGACTTAGAAAAGCTAGCTGAATCCAAAGGAGAAGTAACAGGTATTGCTACTGGTTGGTATGACTTTGATAAGTTAACAGCAGGTCTTCATGAAAATGAAATGATTATAATAGCTGCTCGTCCTGGTATGGGTAAAACAGCTTTTGCCCTTAATCTTGCTACTTATGTAACTACACACTCTGATAATACTGTAGCAGTATTCAACTTAGAAATGGGAGCTAGTCAGTTAGCTAATCGTATAATATCATCCCTTGGTCAAATAGAAGGTTATAAGATGCGAACAGGTAAACTATTAAATCAGGATTGGAAAAGATTTAATGAAGCGACTACTCAATTATCTAAAGCTAAACTTTATATAGATGATACACCAGGAATAACTATTGGTGAAATAAGAGCTAAATGTAGAAGATTAGCAAGTTCTACTGATGGACTTGACCTAGTAATAATTGACTACTTACAGTTAATTTCTGGGGGAAAGAACTATGGTAGCAATAGACAACAAGAAGTAGCTGATATTTCTCGTAGTTTAAAAACTCTTGCTATGGAGTTACATATACCAATAATAGCCCTTGCTCAGTTATCTCGTAGTGTTGAAGGAAGAGAAGATAAAAGACCAATGCTTTCAGATTTACGTGAGTCTGGTTCTATTGAACAGGATGCCGACTTAGTAGGATTCCTATATAGAGACGATTACTATAATAAAGAAGCTAAGAAAGATGCAGCAAGTATTAGTGAATTTATTATTGCTAAGCATAGAAATGGTCCTCAAGCTACTATCCAGTTGTTATTTAAAAAAGATACATCAACCTTTCTTAATATGACTAAAGGACCAGAAGAGGAGGAATAAAATGGGGAAAAAGATATTAGTTATAAGTTTTGCACTAGTTATAAGTTTCTTATTAGTTTTCTTTTGTCCTACATCTAAAGCTAAAGAACCACAAGAAGTATATAGAGTTTATCTAAAAGGAAAGTCACTAGGATTGATAGAAGATAAAGAAAACTTAGAAAAGTACATAGATAAAGAACAAGAAAAAATTAAAAAGAAATATAAAGTAGATAAAGTTTATGCTCCAGAAGATTTAAAAATAGAAAAGGAAATAACTTATCAAGAAAAGATTTCTACTACTAAACAAATATATGATAAATTAGCAGATTTAGAATCTTTTACTATTAATGGTTATGCTATTAAGATTAAAGGAGTAGATAGTACTACTGAACAAGGCGAAACTGTAAAAGGGGTAGACCAAACAATTTATGTCTTAGATAAAAGTGTTTTTACAGATGCGATGGATAAGACTATTAGGTCATTTGTTAATAATGATGATTATGAAAAATATCTAAATAATAAACAAAAAGAGATTAAAGATACAGGTACTATAATAGAGAATGTTTATATAGATAATAAAATATCAGTTAAAAATACTAAAATACCAGTTGATAAGACTATTTATGAAAATGTTGATGACTTAAGTAAGTATTTATTATTTGGTACATTAGATGAATATCAAAAGTATACTGTTCAAGATGGAGATACTATCAGTGATATAGCTTTTAATAATAAGTTATCTGATAAAGAATTTTTAATAGCAAACCCATCATTTAAAGATGAAAATAGTCTACTATTTACAGGACAACAAGTAACTATAAATATTATTAAACCGCAATTTAGATTAGTAGAAGTTGACCATACAGTCTTTGACCAAGAGATAAAATATGATACTGAAGTTAAATATGATGAAAATAAAATGGTTGGTACAGAAGAGGTTACTCAAAAAGGGGAGAATGGTCTTCAAAGAGTTACTAGTAAGATACAGAAAGTTAATGGTCAAATAGAAAGTTCTGTAATTAATGAAAGTGCTACTGAAAGACTAAAAGAACCAGTTAAAGAAATAATTGTTAAAGGTAAAAAACAAAACTCTTATTCATCTGGTGTAGATATAACTGGTACAAGTAAAGTAGAAGGTTATTGGAAATGGCCAACTGCAACACCATATACAATTAATAGTTCTTATGGTTATCGTTGGGGAGTTTTACATGACGGAGTAGATATTGGTGGCGGATATGGTTCACCTATTTATGCCGCTAATAATGGAATAGTAGTACAATCTAGCTATAAGTCTGATAATGGTGAGTTTATAGTAATTAATCATAATAATGGTTACTATACAATGTATGCCCATTTATCAGCACGATATGTAAAAGTAGGACAAAATGTTTCTATTGGTCAACAAATAGGAGCAATGGGAAAAAGTGGTTTTGCAACAGGAACACATTTACACTTTGGACTTTTCAGGGGATTTCCTTACCGAAGAGGTTCAACATCATTACAACCACTTAGTTTATTCTAATGAAAATAATAACACTGGCGAGTGGTTCCAAAGGAAATACTTCTTATATAGAAGTAGGAAATACTCGCTTTCTTATTGATATAGGAATTACTTATAGACATTTATTAGAAAGATTAGAAAAGATAGGTAAAAGTATTGATGATATAGATGCTTTATTTATTACTCATACTCATTCTGACCATATCAAAGGATTAAAAGTCTTTGTAAAACATAATAATATACCAGTTTATATAAGAGAAGAAATGTATAAAGAATTAAAAGAGATATTACCTAAAGAGAAGATAGAATTATATAGTGATAAAATGCACCTTAAAGATGCAACTATAGATTTAGTACATACATCACATGATGCCCCTGGTTCAGTTGGTTTCCTAATAAGTAATGCTTCTAGTAGTCTAGTTTATATTACTGATACTGGTTATATTAATGAAAAGTATTATGATTTATTATCTAATAGAGAAATATATTATATAGAAAGTAATCATGATGAACAGATGCTTTTGACAGGACCTTATCCACATTATTTAAAACAAAGAATATTAAGTGATAAAGGACATCTATCTAATGGAGCGACGGCTAGTTATTTAGAAAAGTTTATTGGTTCTAATACTAAGTATATTATTTTAGCTCATATAAGTGAGACGAATAATACTAAAGAGTTGGCATTAGAGACTACTAAAGAAGCATTAGCAAATACAGCTTATAGTCCTAAAATAGTAGTGGCATCACAAGAAGAGTTAGGAGAGGTAGTGGAAGTTTAATGATAAAGTTAGTTGTTGTTGGCAAAGTAAAAGAAAAATACTTTACTGATGCTATTAAAGAATATGAAAAAAGATTAAGTAAATATACAAAACTAAATATTATAGAAGTAGCAGATTGTGGAATTGAGGAAATAGAGAAATCATTAAAAATAGAAAAAGAAGCTATAATGAAACATCTTACTGCTAAAGATTATATTATTTTGCTAGATGTTAAAGGAAAAGAGATGACATCAGTAGAGATGGCTAACTTATTAGCAGAAAGAGAAATGAATAATAGTAATATAACATTTATCATTGGTGGTAGTAATGGCTTTCATGAAGATATTTATTCACTAGCTAAAGAAAGATGGTCTTTTTCTAAGTTAACATTTCCTCATCAACTATTTAGGGTAATGTTTTTAGAACAACTATATCGGACATATAAAATAAGAAATAATGAAAAATATCATAAGTAGAGGTGAATATAATGATAGGTAATGATTGGGATGATCATTTAAAGAATGAGTATGAAAAACCATATTTTCAAGAATTATTAAAATTTGTTGATGCTGAATATCATCAAAAAGAAATATATCCAAAGAAAAATGAAATATTTAATGCTTTTAGAAATACATCTTATAAAGATACAAAAGTAGTAATCTTAGGGCAAGACCCTTATCATGGAGTTAATCAAGCACAAGGACTTTCTTTCTCAGTAAGAGATGGGTTAAGGAAACCACCAAGTTTGGTTAATATCTTTAAAGAGCTAGAAAGTGACTTAGGAATACCTTTTCCGGAAAAAAACAGTTTACTACCTTGGGCTAGTGAAGGTGTGTTACTATTAAATAGTGTTTTAACTGTTGAGAAAGATAAGGCAGCATCGCATAGTCATCGTGGTTGGGAAGAGTTTACAGATAAAGTTATAGAAGAGGTAAATAAAAAAGAAGAACCGGTTGTCTTCATTTTCTGGGGCAATTATGCGAGAGCAAAAAAAGTGTTGGTAACTAATCCTAAACATTTAGTTCTAGAATCTGCTCATCCATCACCATTTTCTGCATATAATGGTTTCTTTGGTAGTAGACCATTTTCTAAGACTAATGAATTTTTAGTAGCTAATGGAATAAAACCAATATATTGGAACATAGAAAGATAAAAAATACAATGAAAGGAGAAGATAATTGTGCCTTCAGCAAGAATACATGAGGCAGTAGCCAAGGAAGTTAATAAGGATTATAATTATGATGAATTATTGTTAAGAATTGGGGCAGTTGCTCCAGATTGTTGGAGAAATGTTGAGAATGAAAATGGAGTTAAGGATAAATATTTAACTCATTTCTGGAACTTTAGAGTGAAGCAAGGTCAAGCAAATGATTATGAAGAATTTTATTTTAAATACTATAATCACCTAACTAATCCATTCTATTTTGGTTATTTAGTACATTTAATTACTGATCAATACTGGAAGACGTTTATAGATCAAAAATATGAAACTATAGTAAATGGTGAAAGGATGTTTAAGTTAAAAGATGGTTCTTATCATGATGATAAGAATTGGTGGGGATACTTTGATTCTTTGAAAATACAGAAGCAAATAGCCAAACTTTATAAGTTAGATAAGTTGCCAATAGAGGAAAATGATATTCCTAACTTCAGTTGTTCCATTGATGAATTAAATTTAAGTGGTTTATTTGGTTTAAATGGTACACTTAACTATATAAATACCTCACTTTCACCTTCTCAAAATGATGAAGAGTCACAAATATATGATATTAACGAAATATCTAATGATATAAAGATAACATCGTTTTTTGTAAAAAATGAATTACAAAGATTAAGAAATATTGATGAGTCCAAAAAAATTAAAGTTGCTGTTGATATTGATGATACTATTTTGTGTACTAAAGAGTTAGAAAATTACTATTGGAATGAATTTATAAAAAATAATCCCGAAATTGATTCTAATAAAAATTATCATTGGGGAGATAAAGAATTGTCTTTATTTTGGCAAACCTATAGAGAAAAAATGGCATTTGGTGAAATAAAACCATTTGTTCAAGAGTCACTAAATAAATTATTAAATATTGGAGTTCAAGTTGATTTATTATCAGCAAGACCACTTGATAAATATGTATCTTTAAAGAAAAAACTTGTAGAATATTTTGAAGAAAAAGAAGTTAATTATACATATATGAATTTAGGGTTTTATTCTAAAACAGAATTTTTAAAAAATCATGATTATGATATATTAATTGATAATGAACTACGACATGTTAATTCAGCTAAGTTAGTTGGTGTTGATTCAATATTGTTTGGATATGATTCTGGGTATTCTGGATATCAAACGGAAGATTGGAGGGAAATACCATTATTGGTTGATGAAATCATTAAAAAAAGAAACGTACAGAAACCTTATAATAAATAAAAAAGACCTTTAGGTCTACTTAGAGAGAATTGCAAAAGATTCTCTTTTTTCTATCTTATAAATATCTAACTCTTTAAAATGAGAAAATAAACTTACAATATTACTAGGAAATTTATGAATATAGTTATTAATTTCTACAGCATTATCATTATAATATTTTAGGACTCCTTTTAAGTCACATTCATTATCATCAAATCGCTCGATTAAATTGCTAATCTTCTTATTAGATTCATATTCTTCAGCATCAGCTTCTTTTAGTAATTTATTACCAAGTGAACTTAGCTCAACATAACATTGATGTTTACTTATCTCTTTTTTCTTAAACTCTTCTAATTCCTTTTCCATATCTTTATCAATGATTTTAGCAATCTTTAAAAGTATTTCTATTTTCTTTTCAAGGATTAATTCAATATTGTTATTAGCTTCTTCTATTTTTAGAAAGTAAAAATTAAATTTATTTTTATAATATAAGAAATTTATCACTAATAATAAAATAACTAAAAGTATTAATCCTATTATTAAATATATCATCTTATCACATCCTAAATGGATTATATCAAAGAAAAAAGAAGATTACAATTGTCTTCCTTAAGTTTCTTTATTATCCGTTAATAATTCGTCAAAGACAGGGTCCGTCATTGTAGGTTCAGTTCCTTTAATATAATACATCATCTTAGTTTTAGTATCATTTTCTGTAGCAGGTTTTCCAGTGATAGGATTTACTAGGACACCTACAACATTGTCTTTAGGTTTGTACCAGTTATCTTCTTTTCCTTGCATGTAGTCTTCAATCGATTTAATCCAGATGTTTTGTGCATACTTGTACTCTTTTGGCTCTAAATCTCTATTATCATCATAACCACACCATACTAGAGCGACTACGTCTTTATTGTAACCGATATACCAGTTATCAGTATTAGTAGTACCACTTTTTAAAGCATAAGTATGAGTCATTTTTGAAGCTAGATTAATAGCTGTGGGATAGTTATAATCAATAAAAGCAGAATCATAAGTAGCAGTTAGTAAGTTGCTTAGAATAAAAGTTAGACTAGAGTTTAAAACTAATTCCTTTTTATTATCAGCTTCATATAAAATATTACCTTCTTGGTCTACAACTTTTTCAATGAAATGAGGCTTTATCTTATAACCTTCATTAGCAAAAGTAGCATAACCACCAGCCATTTCTAGCATTGATATTTCACTAGTACCAAGAGCAAGAGATGGGACTTTATCGAGCTTAGAAGTAATTCCTACTCTTCTAGCCATATTAATCAATGTATCTTCACCCAAGAATAAATGAGTTTTAACAGCATATATATTTTCTGAATAAGAGATAGCAGTAGCCATAGATATAGGTTTGTTTCCATACTTTTCATTATAGTTTTTAGGAGAGTAAGTATCTTTATTGGAAAAAGTAAAAGTTGTTTGTTCACTAGTAAAGGTAGTAGAAGCGGTAAAGCCATTTTCTAAAGCGGCATAGTAAAGGAAAGGTTTCATAGTAGAACCTACTTGTCTTTTTGCAGATATAGCTCTATTATATTCAGATTTATTATAGTCTTTTCCCCCGACTAGTGCTTTTACACCCCCAGTGTTAGGGTCCATTAAGACAGCGGCGGTTTCTAATTCGTTATCTTTTAATACCTCTTTTACGTTAGCTTCTAAATCCTTTTGACTCTTAAGATTAAGACTAGTATAGATTTTTAATCCTCCAGTTTCTAAGAAAGTACTAGGAATTTCTTTAAGAGATTTTAACTCATTCATAACTGCATCTTGATAATACATTACAGTAGATAATTCTTCTTTTTCCTTTTCCCCAACGAAAGTTAATTTTTCTTTAACAGCTTCATTATATTCATCAGTGGTTATCTTCTTTTCCTTTAATAGATTTTTTAAGATTAATTCTTGTCTAGCTTTAGCCTTTTTATAATTAACTAATGGTGAATAATTACTAGGAGACTTAGGAATACCGGTTAAAATAGCTGCTTCTGCAAGGTCTAAGTCTTTAGCTTTCTTTCCAAAATAAAACTGACTAGCATTCTCTATTCCATACATACCATGACCATAGTTAATTGTGTTTAAGTATCCTTCTAATATATCCTTTTTCTTATAATGAGACTCTATTTCGATAGTGTACCACATCTCATCCCATTTTCTTTTCCAGGTCTTAGAAAAGTCTAGGAATAAGTTTTTAGCATACTGCTGGGTTATTGTACTAGCACCTTGACTTCTATTTCTAGATAAAATATTAACATACATAGCCTTCATAATTCTTAAATAGTCAAAACCTTTATGACGGTAGAAATTTTTATCTTCAGTAGCAATTGTTGTTTTAACTACTTTATCAGAAATGTTATCAAGACTTACCCATTTACTATCGCCACTACCTTGAAAGAAAAGTTCGTTATTTTCGTCAAAAAGCATAAACTTATTAGCACTTTTGATTTGTAGTTTCGGTGATAAATAGGCATATGAGTAAGCACAAATATTAAAAATAATAAATAGCAAAATAAGAAGTATACTAAATTTAGTAAGTTTTTTTATAAATTTCATTTAAATCACCTACATTTAGCTTGTCCAATCTCTTTAAAAATAACAATAATCTTGTAAGAAATTTAATTCGTTGCTATAATATTAGCTGTGTAGAGCTGAATGAAAGGGAAACAATATGGAAGAAGTTAAAGTAATTGCTAAGTTAAGAACTAATGATGGTGTTTTAACCTATGAAGGAAAAGCTGATTTTGATAAGAAAAAACAAGTAATTCAATATCAAGACGAACATGCACTATTAACAATATATTTAAAAGATAAAATATTACTAAGAGAGACAGAAGATGCTATTCTTAGTTATAAATTTTTAGAAAATATAGATAATTCTTTTGAAATATATCTTAAAGATACAAAACAATGTGGAACAGTGGGAATGAAGACTAAACAAATAAAAGAAGGAATTAATTCCTTTTTAGTGATATATAGAATTGATGGGAATGATTTTGACCATGAATATAGTATAGAGTGGGAGGTTTAATATGAGTTTATTAAGAACAATAGAAGAAGATTTAACAAAGAAGATGAATGAAGCATCTATTCCGATAGAAAAAGTAACTTTATTAGAAAGTAAACGTAAAGATTTAGGTGATTATCAGTTAAATGATGCGATGAGTCTTGCTAAAGTATTACATAAGAGTCCAATGCTTATTGCTGAAGATATGAAAAAAGTTCTAGAAGAGAGTAATTATTTCTCTAAAGTAGAAATAGCAGCAGTTGGCTTTCTTAATGTTACTTTAAAAGATGAGTTGTTAGTAGAATTTGTAAACGATTATTATAATAGTGACTCTAAAGATGTGGATAAGTTAGTTAATAAAAAAATATTTTTAGATTATGGTGGAGCTAATATTGCTAAGACACTTCATGTTGGTCATTTAAGAAGTGCTAATATTGGGGAAGCTTTAAAAAGATTAACTAAGAGACTTGGTCAAGATGTTATTTGTGATGTTCATTTTGGAGATATAGGTAGACAGTCTGGTATGGTTATTTATGAGTTAAGAAATAGATATCCTAATCTTAATTATTTTACAGAAGAAGAAAGCGATAGTTGGGATGAGTTACCAATAACAGCTAAAGATTTAGAAGAAATATATCCAGTAGCAAGTACTAAAGCTAAAGAAGATGAAAACATCATGGAAGAGGTAAGACTTATTACTAAAGAGTTAGAAGAAGGCAAACCTAGCTATGTGGCATTATGGGATAAGATTAAAAAGTTATCAATAGAAGACATTAAAGGAGTTTATAAAAAGTTTAATACTGACTTTGACTTATGGGAAGGTGAAAGTGATTGCTATTCTTATATGATGCCTATGCTAGAAGAGTTAAGAAAAGACGGTTACTTGAAGAAAAGTGAAGGAGCAGAAATAATTGAAATAAAAGAAGATACTGATAAAGCTCCTATGCCTGACCTTGTAGTAGTAAAGAGTAATGGAGCCACTTTATATGCTACTCGTGAGTTAGCAACTATGGTATCAAGAGTTAAACGTTTTAATCCTGATGAAATGTGGTATTTAACTGATTTAAGACAAGGTCTTTATTTTGAACAAGTATTTAGAGCAGCTCACAAAACTAAAATAGTAAGTGATGATACTAAACTAGAATTCTTTGGATTTGGAACAATGAATGGTCCAGATGGTAAACCATTTAAGACAAGAGATGGTGGAGCCTTATCCTTAAAAAGTCTTTTAAAAGAAGTAAAAGAAGAAGTAGCAAATCACTCTCATAACTTAGAAACTGAAGAAAATAAAGATGAAATAATTGAACAAATAGCAGTAGCAGCTATTAAATATGCTGATTTATTGTCAAATAGAACAACTGATTATATCTTTGATCCTAAAAAGTTTGTTGATGTTGAAGGAAAAACTGGTCCATACCTTTTATATACTACTATAAGAATGAAATCACTTTTAAAGAAAGCTAGAGAAAATAACTTGGATTATAGTAAATATACAAAGATTAGTGACGAGGTTGAAAAAGAATTAATAACATTATTACTAGCTAAGAATAAAGTATTACATAAAGCATATGATACAAAAGAATTAAATGTAATATCAGATTATTTATATCAACTTACTAGTACCTATAGTAAATTCTATGAAAAATGTCATGTTTTAACTGAAAAAGATAAAAATATTCAAGAAAATTGGTTACTTTTAACAAAAAATGTATATGATACAAATGTAGAGTTATTGACTATTTTAGGAATTGAAATACCTGAAAAAATGTAAAGTATATAAAAAAGTATTGCAATTGCTAATAAAAAATGATATAAGTTTATATGATTTGAATATTAAGAAGAAATTCATTTTGAATAGACTTTAATACGGGAGGAAAAGAAATGAAGTTGTCAGAAATGAAAAAAGAAGAATTAGAATTATTGTCAAATAAAGACATCACATTTTATCTTTTAGAGGAGCAAGGAAAGCAAAATACTGCTGAGCTTTTTAAAAGTATTGTAACTTTGTTAGAACTTCCAAGTAGTACTTTTGAAGAGAAAATAGGAGATTATTATACATCACTTACTACTGATAAACGTTTTATCATGTTAGAAGATGGTTGTTGGGATTTAAGAAGTCGTCATACATCTGATAAAATTGCTAAAATAGAAGATGAAGAAGATGATGATGAAGAATCAGAGGAAATAAAGGATGACATGATTACTGATGATATGGAAGAAGATAACTATGATTCAGGAGATGCAGATGATGATGATGATTATGTTGATCCTAATGAAGATTTAAAAGACTTGGTTGTCGTTGATGAAGAAGAACTAGAGAATGAATAGTTCTTTTTCTTTAAATAATTTGCAAGAGATGTTGTAGCTATGGTATAATTAGCTCGACACTTAGAAAAAGAAAGGACTTGGTTTGGATGATAGAAAGATTAGAAGCTACTCTTACTAAATATAATCAATTACAGACAGAGTTAATGAGTGAAGATGTTTTAAGAAATATTAATAAAACGAGAGAAATATCTAAAGAAATAGCAGACTTAGAAGAAGTAGTAACAGAATATAAGAAATATAAAAAAGTATTAGAATCTATTATAGATACTAAAGAAATGTTAAATGATGATGAATTAAAAGAAATAGCTAAAGATGAATTAAAGGAACTAGAAGAAGAAAAAGAAAGTATTGAAAAAAATCTAGAAATATTATTAATACCGAAAGATCCTAATGACTCTAAAAACGTTATTATGGAAATAAGAGGAGCAGCTGGTGGAGATGAGGCTAATATCTTTGCTGGTGATTTGTTTAGAATGTACTCAAGATATGCTGAAAAAATAGGACTTAAGATAGATATAATTAATGCTGTTGAAGGAACAGCTGGTGGATTTAGTCAAATAGAATTTATGATTAAAGGACAAGGTGCTTACTCTAAACTTAAGTATGAAAGTGGGTCACATAGAGTACAAAGAGTACCAGTTACAGAAAGTAATGGAAGAATTCAAACTTCTACAGCAACTGTTTTAGTAATGCCAGAAGCAGAAGATGTTAATATTACTATTGATCCAAAAGATTTAAGAATTGATATCTTTAGATCATCAGGTTGTGGAGGACAAGGAGTAAATACTACAGATAGTGCTGTTAGAATTACCCACTTACCTACTAATACAGTAGTAACTTGTCAAAATGAGAGAAGTCAAATTCAAAATAAGGAACAAGCTATGAAAGTATTAAAAGCAAGACTTTATGATTTAGAACAACAAAAACATGACCAAGAACTTGGTAGTGAAAGAAGAAGTAAGATAGGAACAGGAGATAGAGCTGAAAAGATAAGAACTTATAACTATCCACAAAACAGAGTAACAGATCATCGTATTGGTTTTACTACTAATAGTTTAGATAGAGTAATGAATGGTCAATTAGATGAGATAATAGATGCTTTGACTATGGAAGATCAAAGAAGAAAATTAGCTGGTGAAGAAGCATAATGACGGTTGAAGAACTAATTGTATATGGTAAAAGTAAGACAAGTAGTGATCATGCTAAGATGCTACTTTCTTCGTATTTAGAGGTTAATCCTTTAGAATTATTAACTATTTTAGATAAAGAGGTAGATAGTGATATAGAAAAGTTATATAAGTCATCACTAGAAGCTTTAAAAGAAAATAAACCTATTCAATATGTTATTGGTAATGTTAATTTCTATGGACTTAAGTTTATTGTTAATAAAAATGTATTGATACCACGATTTGAGACAGAAGAGCTGGTAGAACAGGTAGTAGAATATGCTAGAGGTTTAAATAAAGATAAAATTAAAATATTAGATTTAGGTTGTGGTAGTGGAGCAATTGGTCTTACTCTTAAAAGTATCTTAAAAGATAGTGAAGTAACACTAGTAGATATATCAAAAGAGGCTTTAGAGGTAGCTAGATTAAATGCTAACAATCTTAATCTTGATGTTACATTTATCGAAAGTGATTGGCTTTTAGATGTGGGACTAGATAAGTATGATATTGTTGTGTCTAATCCACCATATATAAAAACTGATGAAGAAATAGAAGAAATAGTAAAGAACAATGAACCATCTTTAGCACTTTATGGAGGAATAGATGGTCTTGATTGTTATAGAAAAATATTAGCCAATATTAAACCATATTTAAATGATAAATTTCTAATAGCTTTTGAAATAGGAGAAAGTCAAAAAGAAAAAATTTATGATATTGTAAATAAATATCTATATGATGTAGAAATTACTTGTAAAAAAGATTTGTATGGTCGAAATAGAATGATATTTGTTAGAAATAAAAATGATTAAAAATGATAAAAAGTCACCATTAATATATTAGAAAAAGGGTGATTTTTTTAATGAAGAAATTTCTAATAATAGTAAGTTTAATCATTATCTCTTTAGCAAGTTATACTAAAGGAGAGGAAATTGTTATACCAGATGAAGCTATTAGGTTTAGAGTAGTTGCTAAGTCTAATAGTAGAGAAGATCAAAAGATAAAGATGAAGGTTAAAGATAATTTACAAGTAGAGATAAGTAAACTATTAAAAAATAGTAAGTCTATTGATGAATCTAGGAAATTGTTAAAAGCTAATCAAAATAATTTTTCAACTAATGTTAGAAACACTTTATTAACAAATAAAAGTAATGATATTTATAACATTAATTATGGATTAAACTATTTTCCTAAGAAAGAATATAAAGGTATAACCTATAAAGAAGGATATTATGAATCTTTAGTTGTTACCATAGGCGATGGAAAAGGTGATAACTGGTGGTGTGTTTTATTTCCCCCATTTTGTCTTATAGAAAATGATAAAAAAACAGATGTAGAATATCGTCTATATATTAAAGATATGCTAGAAAAATACTTCTAACAGATAGATTATTTACATAAATTCTTAGTAGGTGGTGCTATGAATTTAGGACAATTAATAATAATCTCTATTAGTCTAAGTATGGATGCTTTTTCTCTAGCTATAATTTATGGAACATTAGGTCTTGATAAAAAAATGACTAATTTATTAAGTTTGATGGTAGGATCATTTCATTTTTTTATGCCTATACTTGGTAATCTAATTGGATTATTTCTTTTAGAATCATTCTTACCTAATCCTGATTTGTTAGTGGGTATAATTTTTACCATATTAGCTAGTGAGATGCTCTTAAGTCTAAAAGATTTGGATGCAAGAAAAATTAAAATAACTAGTTTTTATCAAGCCTTATTATTTGCGTTTAGTGTAAGTATAGATAGTTTTTCAGTAGGTATAGGATTAGGTGTGCATGAAGAAAATACGGTTTTATGCGGATTATTATTCTCTATATTTAGTTTTTTATTTACAAAAATAGGTTTAGATTGTGGTAAGAGATTAACTGTTAGATTTGGTAAAATTGCTAATATCTTTGGAAGTATAGTTTTATTAATACTTGGAATAAAATATTTAATTTTTTCATTTTAGAAGTATATTTAGAAAAATAATGTTAATAGTAATAAGGGAGGCAAAAATGAAAAATAAAAACATTAATAATAAGCAGAAGGAAAAAAATCAAAATAGAAATTGTCCATCTGCAAAAGAAGTAAATGAAAAAGAAATGTTTAGTAGACAAGAAGATTGTCCTAAAGATGAATTAGAAAATCAAGAAAACGAAAGATTTTAACGAAAATTTAAAGTTTTTCGTTTCTTTTTTTGACAAATTACTAGTTTTTCTTTATTATATTAGTAGATATATAGTTTTTAGAGTGATTTATTTATTTTTAAGTCTAGTTGGAAACAAATTTTAAAATACTAATATAATATAGCGAAAGAGAGTAAGATATATGAAGTTATTAGAAATTAAGGGTGGAAATAAGTTAACTGGCACCATTAGAGTTAGTGGTGCTAAGAATAGTGCTGTAGCTTTAATACCTGCAGCCATATTATCAGATGAAGAAGTAACTATTTGTAATGTACCAGATATTACTGATACAGAAGCATTGTGTGAGATATTATCTTTTTTAGGAGCAAAGGTTAAAAGAGCTAGTGAGACTATTGTAATAGATTCAAAAGAGTTAGAAAATAAAGAAATACCAGCTTCTTTAGCAAAGAAACTTAGGGCTTCATATTATTTTATGGGAGCTTTACTAGGTAAATATAAGAAAGTTACTATGTCATTACCAGGTGGTTGTTCCATAGGAGCAAGACCAATTAATTTGCATTTAAAGGGTTTTGAAGCTTTAGGAGCTAAAGTAACTAATAAAGATAATTGTTATATAGTAGAAGCTGATGAATTAATAGGTAATAATATTTATCTAGATTTTGCTAGTGTAGGAGCTACTATTAATATAATGTTGGCAGCTGTAAAAGCTAAAGGAAAAACAATTATTGATAATGCCGCTAAAGAACCAGAAATAGTAAATGTTGCTACTTTACTTAATAATATGGGAGCTAAAATAAGAGGAGCAGGTACTTCAAGTATTGAAATAGAAGGAGTTTCTTATCTTGGTAAGTGCTTTCATGAAGTAATTCCTGATAGAATAGAAGCTGGAACTTATGTTATTCTAGGAGCAGCTGTAGGAGAAAACTTGAAAGTTGATAATATTATTCCTGAACATATTGAATCTTTAACTAGTAAACTAGAAGAGATGGGAGTTTTTCTTGATATTGGAGCAGATTATATAATTGTTAGTAAACAAGATAATTATAAAGCAATTCATGTTAAAACACAGACATATCCTGGCTTTCCAACTGATTTGCAACAACCGCTTACACCATTACTTACTGCTTGTAAAGGACAAAGTAAAATAGAAGAAACTATTTATGAAAATAGATTTATGCACATACCATATCTAAATTCAATGGGAGCAGATATACGAGTAAAAAATCAAACATCTACTGTCATTGGTCCTACAAAACTAGTTGGTTGTGATGTGGTAGCAACTGATTTAAGAGCTGGAGCATCCTTAGTAATAGCTGGTTTGATGGCTGATGGTACAACTAAGATAACTAACGTAGAGCATATCTTAAGAGGATATGAAAATATTGTAGAAAAATTAACAAATGTTGGTGCTAAAGTAGAAATTAGAGAAATATAATATTATGACTCTAATTTTTTTTAGGTGATAAAATGAAACATAAAAAACTTATTATCTTCTGTTTACTACTTTTAATAATTTACTTAATCTATATGTCATTTCATAATGATAAAATTAATTATTTAGCTATTGGAGACTCTCTATCTTTAGGAGTAAATGCTTATAATGAAGAGGGTTATGGCTATAGTGACTATTTAGCTAGTTATCTTAAAGAAAATAATAAACTTAATAATTATAGTAAAGACTTCGCTTTTGCAGGTTTTAGAATAGCAGATTTACAACACCAACTTGACATGAATCAGATAATAACAAAACAAGATAAGTCTTTATCTTTTAAAAAATGTTTAAGAGAAGCAGATTTAGTAACAATATCAATAGGCGGTAATGACTTGTTGACTGAGATAAATATGTCAACTAGTGATATATCTATAATAGATGAGAAAAAAGTATTAGATATATTTTCTAAAAAAATGCAAGAATTAGATAATTTACTTAAGAATATTAGAAAATATAATAATAGAAAAATAATTTTACTTGGTTATTATAATCCTTATGAGTATAAAGATATAGTTCCTGATAGAGTTTTTGCATATTTTGATGAGGAGATGAAGAAAGTGGCTACTAAGTATGATATAGAATTTGTGTCAATTTATCGAGTTTTCAAAAATAATAATGATTATTTACCAAATCCTACTAATATTCATCCTTCAAGTAAAGGGTATAAAGCGATATATCTAGAGATAGTGAAACATTTGAAAAAGTAAAAAAGTCTTGCCTTTCGTAAAAAAGTTTGATATATTATTAGCGGTTAGTCATTACTATGATATGAATTTATCATGGCGGAAGGAGAGATATACATGAAAAAGGGAATTCATCCAGAATATAAAACTTGTAAAGTTACTTGTGCATGTGGAGAAACATTTGAAGTTAAATCAAATAAAGACGAATTAACAGTTGAAGTTTGTTCAAAATGTCATCCATTCTATACAGGTAAGCAATCTCGTGCTTCACGTACAGGTCGTGTTGACAAGTTTAATAAAAAATATGGTTATACCCAAGATGCAGAAGCTTAATTGCTTCTTTTTTCTTGCACTCTAAATAAAAAAATGATATTCTCAATATGGTGAGTAGTGTGGATAATATGTTTGATTTTGACTTGTGGGAAGAATGTTTAGTAGAAGAGAATAAACATCAAGAAGCTGGTAAAAAAAGATTAGAATTGTTTAATATGAGTCAAACTTATTTTCCAAATGATGTCGTATATTTTTATAATGGTTTTAGAGAGTTGAAAGCTAGTAATCCAATTGTTTGTGACATAAGTGGCTCTATAATAAGAAAAGGTACATTATACTGTTATTACAATCCATTGATTCAAAATAAAAGAACTGGTATTCGGTATAAATTAACAAGACCAATAAAAATAGAGACTAGTTATGAAGAATATTTACCAAGAGATATGTTTTCATTTGAAGAACTAGATGAAACTTTAAGTAAAGATAATTTAGAATGCTTTTATCATGGAATAGATGTATCACATTTAGCAGTAGTGATGGGTGGAAGACTTGGTTTGAAAAATGCTAAAACTAAAAACTATCCACAAGGTTGTGGAAAAGTTTTGCTAAAAAAATAAATAATTAGTTGTGGATAATTTTTTTGAAGAATAATACACAAAGCCTGTGGAAAAAATAATATATAGCTAAAAAACTATTCACAAATGTTGTGGAAAACCTATTTAAGATAAAAATATCATTGTGGAAAAAATTAAAAGAACATATTTTATTAACAATTAATTGTGGAAAGAAGGAAATAAATATGAAATTAGGAATTACATCAGATC
>CAVLCG010000001.1:19538-78178 GCA_963661445.1 bacterium
GAATAACATCTGATCATAGAGGATTTAAATTGAAAAATGAATTATTTAAAAAATTAGAAGAAGAATATGACATTGTTGATTTTGGTACTTTTAGTGAAGAAAGTGTTGATTATCCTGATTATGCTTTTAAATTAAGTGAAGAAGTAGCTAATAAAAACCTAGATTATGGAATAGCTATTTGTGGAAGTGGAATTGGCATAAGTATTGCTTGTAATAAAGTTAAGGGAATAAGAGCGGCTAGAGTAGTATCATTAGAAGATGTTTTAGAAACTAGAACTGATAATGATGCTAATATAATATGTCTTAGTGAAAAGTTATCGACTGATGAAGCATATACTCTAGTTAAAAAATTTATTGAAACACCATTTTCGATTGAAGAAAGACATCATAGAAGAATTGAAAAAATAGCTAAATATGAGGATAGTCATGAGTGCTAAATATTTTATTTACATTTTAGTGGGAATCTTAGTTATTTGGTCTTTTGATTCTTTAAATATAAATTCATTATTTAAAAAAAATAGAGTACTACAAGCTAGAGTTTTATACTTTATGTTAGCACTTTCAATGACCTACTTAGTAACTAACTTTATTTGGGACTTTTTTACAGTATCAAAAATTTTTTAAAAAATTGTATAATTTTTGCCTTTTAGGTAAAACTTTAAATGAGGTGAAAATATGAAAAGATTAAAATTCAGGAAAGGTGCAATAGTAGGAATCTATGCTGCTATCTTTGTCTTTACTGGAGTAGGAGCTTATCTAGTAAGTCAAAATATGAAAAAAGATTTAAAACCTACTGAACAAGTTGAACATGTTAATAGTTCTATTCTAGATAAAGATGAAGATGTAGAAGTTATAAATGAAACTACTAAAATGATAAAACCTTTTAAAGATCAGTCTGTAACAACTACTAAATATTTCTATAACTACCAAGCTGATAATGCAACACAGGAGAAATCAATTTTGTATCATGAAGATACATATATTCAAAATTCAGGAATGGATTTTACTAAGAATGAAACCTTTGAAGTAGTAGCAGTTTTAGATGGAACAGTTATTAATATAAAAGATGATGAGTTGTTAGGTAAAATCGTAGAAGTACAACATGAAAATAATCTTGTAAGTAGTTATCAAAGTTTGGGAGAAGTATCTGTTAAGAAAAATGATACAGTAAAACAAGGACAAGTGATTGGTAAGAGTGGAACTAACAGTATTGATAAGGAATTAGGTAATCATTTGCATTTTGAACTTTATTTAAATAGTCAAGTAGTTAATCCCGAAGATTATTTTGATAAAGAAATAAAGGCAGAAACTACTACTAATGATAATAATAAAAGTGAAACAGATGAATCTAAGAATAATACTACTGAAACAAAGAAACCAGAATAATGTTAACTAGAGATGATTAAAAAACAATCATCTTTTTGTATGAAAAATAAAGTAATAAATGCAATTATAATGTATATATTTAAAATAGTAGGAAAAACTAATTTTGATGGGAAATTAATTTACAAGTAAAAGAAATTTTGTTAAAATATTAACAGTAAAAGGACGTGATAGGATGTTAGCAAAGGATATTGGAATAGATTTAGGAACAGCCAATGTATTAATATATATAAAAGGTGAAGGAATTGTTTTAAATGAACCTAGTGTGGTAGCTATTGATACAGATAATAAGAAAGTTGTAGCAGTAGGACGTGAGGCTAGTGAAATGTTAGGAAGAACTCCTGGAAAGGTTAAAGCTATTAAACCAATGAAAGATGGAGTTATTGCTGATTTTGAGATAACAGAGATTATGCTTGATTATTTTATTAGAAAGATTCATGCTCGCAATTTCTTTTCAAGACCTAGAATCTTGATATGTTGTCCATCTAATATTACTCCAGTTGAGAAAAATGCTATTAAAGAAGCAGCTGAAAGAACTGGAGCAAGAAGAGTGTTTTTAGAAGAAGAGCCTAAAGTAGCTGCTATTGGAGCAGGAATGGATATTTCTAAACCTAGTGGTAATATGGTAATAGATATTGGTGGTGGTACTACTGATATAGCGGTTCTTTCTTTAAAGGATATAGTTACTAGTGCTTCAATTAGAGTTGCTGGTAATGTATTTGATCAAGATATTATAAAGTTTATTAAAGAAAAATATAAATTATTAATAGGTGATAAAACAGCAGAAGAGATTAAAATAGAGTTTGCTAACGTTTATAATCCTGATAAGAAGAAAAAGATGGAAGTAAGAGGAAGAGACTTAATTACAGGATTACCTAGTACAATAGAAATCTATGAGAATGAAACAGAAGAAGCTTTATCTGAATCACTTCAAAAGATAATTAAAGCGGCTACTAATGTTTTAGAACAGACTCCTCCAGAATTATCAGCTGATATTGTAGAAAAAGGAGTAGTCTTAACTGGTGGTGGAAGTATGTTAACAGGTTTAGTTCCATTATTAAAAGATAAACTAAAGATACCTGTTTTTATTGCTGATACACCATTAACTTGTGTAGCAGAAGGAACAGGAGTTTTACTTGATGATGTAAGGAGTCTAGAAGAGAACTAGACTTTTTTCTTTTCTTAAAATAATTGTACAATAGAATATAAACTGATATAATTGAATAAGAAAAGAGGAAGTAAAATGAATCAAGAAATATTAAGTGCTTTAAAGATAGTAGCAGTAACCTTTCTTTGTTCAGCACTGATAATGCCAGGAATGAAAAAAATTGCTTTTCATATAGGTGCTTTAGATGTTCCAAGAAGTGATGAGGGTAATAGACATATTCATAAAAGAGTAATGCCAAAACTTGGAGGAGTAGGAATATTTTTAGCTTTCTTAGTTGGTTATATGCTGTTTGGAATAGAAAGTATTCAAATGAATTCAATTCTGATAGGTAGTTTTATAATTATTTTAACTGGTATCATTGATGATATTAAGTCTATTAGAGCGAGTAGAAAACTATTAGGACAATTAATTGCTGCTTGTATTATAGTCTTTTATGGAGGAATACTTTTAAATAACATTACAGCTTTTGGTTATACAATTGACTTTGGTATTTGGTCTTATCCACTGACTATTTTCTTTATAGTAGCTTGTACCAATATTATTAATTTAATAGATGGCTTGGATGGTTTATGTGGAGGTATATGTAGTATTTTCTTTTTAACAATTGGTATAATTGGTTTCTTTCAAGGCAGAAGTGGTAGTCTTGTTATGATTTTAACATTCATTATGTTAGGTGCTACCTTAGGATTTTTACTTCATAACTTTTATCCAGCTAAAATATTTTGTGGCGACTGTGCCATGTTCTTAGGCTTTATAATAGCAGTAATAACACTTTTAGAATTTAAGGGGCCTGCTTTAACCAGTTTATTTGTTCCTATAATGATTTTAGGTATACCTATTCTTGATACATTATTTGCTATTATTAGAAGACTACTTAAACATCAACCTCCATTTGCTCCTGATAAGGATCATATTCATCATCAGTTATTAGGAATGAATTTTTCTCACAGAACAACAGTATTAATTATCTATGGAATTGATTTCTTATTTGCAACAGCTTCAATTTTCTATATACTTAAAGATCCTGTTTTAGGTAAAGTATTTTATATCTTAATATTTATAGTAGTAGTATGGTTTGTTTTAAGGACTAGTATTATCTCTCCTAAAAACAAGGAAGTGACTGATAGTATTATTGATAAAGTGGAAGGTACTATTAAGAAAGAAAAGAGAAAAAAACAAAAAAAGGTTAAATAACCAGTGGTTAAACAACTACTGGTTTTTTGCTGTAAAAATATCCACTTTTATGGAAAAATATGGTAAAATTAAGGGGTCGGAGGTATACCAGATGATAAATTTTATTATATGTGATGATGAGGAAATATTTAGAAATTCTATTAAGGAGAAAATAGATTATTGTATGATGAAAAGTACTGTTGAATATAAAACTCATTTTTTTAGTTGCTATGACGAAAAGTTTTTCAATTTTGCTAAGAATCCTAATGGCTTTAATGTTTACTTTTTAGATATTCAAATGCCAGATGGTGATGGTATAGATGTTGCGAGAACTATAAGATATAAACTAGGTGATTGGAATTCCCTGATTATCTTTGTAACCAATTTTAGTAAGTATAGAAATAAAGTTCTAACTAGTCGTTTGGATGTTTTAGATTATATTAAAAAATCTAAAAAAGGTTATGAACAATTGGAAGAAGTAATGGCTATAATACTTTCTAAATATAGGAGTACAGATGGCTGTTTAACTTTTGAGAAAGATCATTCTGTTTTTAAAATTAAGTATAGAGATATTGTTTTTATAGAAAGAGAGTTAAATAGTAAGTGTTGTATTTTATACACTACTAGTGGTGAGTATAGAATAGCTAAGTCATTATCCGAAATTGAAGAGCTGTTAGATAATAGATTTTTAAGAACTCATCGTAGTGCTATTATTAATGTAGATAAAATAATTGAATATAATGTTAAAACAAATATAGTTATTTTTTCTACTGGTGAATCAACTGATTTGGTAGCAAGAAGTAAGAGAAAGGAGTTGAAGGAACGTGTCCTTAATTATAGTAAAGTGTGTAAATAGTTTAGTAATGAGCTTAGCTATAATTTTTACTGCAATGTATTTAACTGATGAAAGAATAAAATTGATATCTATAAATACAATCTTTTGGATACTTATAAGTATTGCTCCATGTTTTGTTTTTTACGCTCCTGGATATAATATGCTTTTTACAATTTTTTCATTTTTATGTTTGGTACTGTTAATTAATCATTTATTTAGTATTAATGTGATGAGTTCTTCTGTAATAGTTATGTATTTTATAATACTTTCAATTATACCAGATTTAGTAGTCTCATCGATAGTTATTAACTTTTTAAACTATAATCAATTAATTAATAATCTTCTTGTATTTTTTATTACTAATTTTTCTGTATCAATTATTACATACTTTTTATTTAAAATACCTTTAATAACAAAACTTACTAATAATAGTATGATAAGAATAAACAAATCAAAACATAAAAACGTAATTCTATATGCTATTTTGTCTTTTTTCTCCATTGGTATAGCTTATTATAGTATAACTGACATTTTTAAACCAACACATACTTATTTTATTATTAATCTTCTCGCATTATTTTTAGCAACACTTGTATTTGTATATATAAGTGAGTTAATTAAATACAATCAATTAGAAGATAAAAATGCCGTTTTATATGAATGTATGAAAAATATTGAAATTATCAGGAAGAACAGGATTTAAAAATTCATGAGTATAAGAATCAGTTATCTAAAGTAACAGCTTTAACTAATGATAAACTAGTACTGGAAAAATTAGAGGAAATATTGAATGTTGATTTAACTACAGATGTATATTTGTTAGGAAAATTAAAAAATGTACCAAAGGGTGAATTGAAAAGTTTAATATACTACAAAATGTTAATTGCAAATAAAGAAAATATAAAACTTTCCATAAGTGTTACTAAACTAGATGAAAATAACTATAGATTTACTAGGGAACAAGAAAAAAGTTTAAGTCATTTGATTGGTATTTTCTTTGATAATGCTATTGAAGCTGCCAAAGCATCAGATGAAAAGAAGATTTTGTTTGAGATATATGATTCGAATTTAGGAATTACCTTTTTGATTGAAAATTCTTTTAGTGGAAATATAGATTTAAATAAAATTGATAAAAAAGGATTTACTACAAAAGGAAAAGGACATGGAAATGGATTGCATTTTGCAAAAAAAATAGTTAAGAAGAGAATTGGCATTTATACTAGAAGATTAATAGAGAATAATAATTTTATTCAAAAAATAATAATAGAAAAGGAATGAACTTTTAGTCCATTCCTTTTAATGCTTTTGGCTCATCAACTGCCCACCAGATACAACCAACACTAGCAGATGCAGTGGCAAGCATTCCTAAAGCTACTAATAATTTTGCAACTCTTTTTTTCATACTTGGCTCCTGTTCTATTTTAAATGTTAATAAATAACATTTAAACCATTAAATAATTCCTATATGGCATACCATATATCCTATAAGTAATAGGTAAAATTAAAATTGTTTCTATTATCATACCTGATAATAAATATATAGAAATATCATTATTATTAAATATTATTATTATTACTGAATAAATGATTGCTATTGCACAAGTTGCTATTTTTCTTAAGACTCTTTTCCTTTTGTTGGTTAAAGGTCTTTTTACTGTGTCAGCTGGAGCATATAGTATAAAGCATATAAATGTAATTATACATATTGCTATTTTAACTGGCAAAGTAATAGTAATTTTTGACATTAGTAATGGGATACCTACTAATATCACTATAGATGAGAATAAGCAAGTTGAAGACTTATTAGCATGCATACCAAAGGCTGGATATCTGATTATATTAAAGAATATTAGAGTTAGAATAAATTCCTTAAATATTCCTAATAAGAATGCTAGTGGAAAAATTATTAAAAATTTTCCAAATGTTAAATATATTCCCTCTAGTCCGTATCTTAGTTCTTCTTCTTGTATTTCTATATTGTTACTTTTAACAAAAGAAATACAATTATTTAAAAATCTTTCTTTCATTTTATACCTCTCTTGTTGCTTTAATGATACTATAAAAAGGTAACTATAGCTTAAATTGGCTCTTTTGCAAGATTACATTATATTAATAGGATATTACTTGTCATGATAAATGATAAAATTTACCGTTTGGAGTATTCTAAAAACCAATTACGGTAAAAGTATAAAAAATTCAAAAACTTATGTTAAGATACAATTACATCGTTTTAAGAAGTTCAAAAACCGGGACGTACTTAGTGGATGTAATAATTTATGGAGGTGAGCCAAATGATAGGCAAAGTAAAATGGTTTAATAATGAGAAAGGTTATGGATTCATTGAATATAAAGAAAATGAAGACATCTTCGTTCATTATTCAACTATTAACATCATCGGTTATAAGACTTTATCGGAGGGTCAATATGTAGAGTTTACTTTACTAGAAACAAGTAAAGGATATCAAGCCGTTGATGTAACGCCTATAAAAGAACCAGCTACTGTAAAATAGCTAGTTCTTTTTCATTGTTTCCCATAAATTTTACATAATTTTTGACAAGAAATTATCTTCTTTTTTTTAAAGTATTATGCTATACTACAGGTATAAGGAGAGTGATAATATGGAAATAATTATCCGTGGTGACAAAATCGAAGTTACTAAAGCAATGAAAGACTATATTAAGGAGAAGCTAAAAAGACTAGATAAATATCTAGAAAATAGTGATGCTGTTAGAGCAAATGTAGTAGTGAGAGTATCTTCACATCGTCAAACAGTGGAGATAACTATTCCACTTCACAATTTTATTATTCGTTCTGAAGAAACACAGGAAGATTTTTATGCAGCTGTAGATAAAGCAATAGATGTAATGGAACGTCAAATTAGAAAGAATAAAACAAGATTAAAATCTAGAGAAGATAAAACAAGAATAGATTTTAAAATGATTGATTTAACTGATATTGAATATGAAGAAAAAGAAGATAAAATAATCAAAAGAAAGAAAGTAGAAGTAAAACCAATGGATGAAGAGGAAGCAATTCTTCAGATGGAACTTTTAGGACATCAGTTTTATCTATTTAAGAATATAGATACATCAAAAGAAGCAGTTGTTTATAAAAGAAAAAATGGCGGCTACGGTTTAATTGAATCTGAATAGATAAGAGCAGTTAGTAATTAACTGCTTTTTCTAAGCCTTGAAAAATATGACCTTTTATGATAATTTAGATAAAAGAAAAGAGGAGAAAGTATGAAATTATATAATACTAGAACAAGACAAGTTGAGGAGTTAAAACCTAAGAATGGTAACCTTATAAAAATGTATACTTGTGGCCCTACAGTTTATCATTTTGCTCATATTGGTAATTTGAGAACTTATATATCAGAAGATATTTTAGAGAAAGGATTAAAGTATCTAGGATATGATGTTCAAAGAGTAATGAATATTACTGATGTTGGTCACTTAGTAGGTGATGGTGATACTGGTGAAGATAAAATGCTTGTAGCTGCTAAAAGAGAACATAAGTCTTCGATGGAAATAGCTAAGTATTATACAGATTGTTTCTTTACAGATTGTAAAAAACTAGGTATTAGAAAACCAGATGTAGTAACTCCTGCTACTGATCATATACCTATGTATATAAAAATGATAGAAAAATTACTAGAAGATGGCTATGCTTATATTGCTAATGGTAATGTCTATTATGATACTTCAAAGTTTTCTAAATATTATGAATTATCAGGTAGAAATAAAGATGATTTATTAGTAGCAGTTAGAAATGATATAGAAGAAGATAATTCTAAACGTAATCCTTTTGACTTTGGACTATGGTTTACTAATTCTAAGTTTAATAACCAAGAGCTTAAATGGGATTCACCTTGGGGAGTAGGATATCCTGGTTGGCACATAGAGTGTTCTGGTATTTCAATTCAAGAACTAGGAGATTATTTAGATATTCATTGTGGAGCAGAAGATGCTGTTTTTCCTCATCATACTAATGAAATTGCTCAGAGTGAAGCTTACCTTGGTCATAATTGGTGTGACTTTTGGGTACATATGGGATTTTTGAATGATAAAGGCGGAAAGATGAGTAAATCAAGAGGGGAATTTCTTACAGTATCCTTATTAGAAGAGAAAGGCTATAATCCGTTAAGTTATCGTTATTTATGTTTAAATTCTTATTATCATAATCAGTTGACTTTTAGTTATGAAATACTAGATGGAGCAGAAAATGCATATCTAAAGTTAAAGAGAAAAATAGCTAGTATTAAAGATGAAGGCGAATTAAATAATGATAAAATAACTAGTTATATTAGTAAATTTAAAGAAGCAATTAGTAATGATTTAAATTCTTCTAATATGATAACTTTATTGTATGATGTTTTAAAAGATGAAGAGTTATCGGGTAAGAGTAAATTATATTTGGTAGAAGATTTTGATAAAGTGTTATCATTGGATTTAATGAGTAGTGAAGAAGAAAATAGTCAAGATGATTCTTGGATAATTACTAAAATAGAAGAAAGAAGAAAAGCTAAGGAAGAAAAAGACTATAAAAAGGCTGATGCAATACGTGATGAGTTGTTAGAACAAGGAATAATTTTAAAAGACGGTCGTGATGGTACAACTTTTGAAAGAAAGTAGGTTTTGAATGGAAGTATATCAAATAATTAGTTTAGTAGTTTTAATTGTTATAATTATTTATTCAGCAGTATTATCAGTAATATACTATGTAAGAAGTTATAAGAGTAAAAAGATAGATGCTAGTAATAAAAGTGGTAAAGAAATAGTTGCATCTATCTTAGCTAAGTATAATTTAAAAGATATAAAGATAGAAAAAATAGATGGCAGTGATAGATATTTCTATACTGAAGATACTGTTTACTTATCTAAAGATATCTATGAAGGTAAAAGTATTTATGATGTAGCAGTTAGTGGTTATCTTGTCTCATCTTTTATTAAGAATAATGAATCTAAACATTTAATTAGAGTTTTATCAAATTTATATTCATTTTTAGATTTTACTATATTGTTTAGTTATGCTATTGTCATTCTAGGACTAAGTTTTGAAATAAGTAATCTTATTTGGATAGGTGTTTATCTTCTTATTTTTGCTTTCATAAGTAACATATGCTTATATATTAAAGAAAGAAAATTAATAAATGATACTGTTAATATATTAAGACATGAAGAGATTATTAATACTACTTTAAAAGAAAAAACTACTAAGATGTTATTTTCTATAGTAAGTTTATCAGTAGCTTCCCTAGTTTTTAAAGTGACTTCTTTTTTTCAAAAAGCAATATATATAATAATAAATGATGAGGAGTAGAATTATGAATTTAAAAGAAATTAATCCTTTAGTTTTAGCTTATCTAGGTGATAGTGTTTATGAAACTTATATAAGACTTTTTCTAGTTAAGAAAAAGATACCTAATATTGGTAGTCTACAAAAAGAATCTCTTTCTTATGTAACTGCTAAAAGTCAAGCTTCTATACTTACTAAGTTGATTGATGACAACTTTTTTAATGAGGAAGAACTTACTATAATACGAAGGGCTAGAAATACAAAAGGACATAAACCACCTAAAGGTTGTGACTTAGCAACTTATCATTTTGCTACGGCTTTTGAAGCTGTAATTGGTTATTTATATTTAAAAGGTGATAATGAAAAAATTAAGAATCTAATGGAAAAGATAGAAATGGAGTAGTTATGATAGTATATGGTTATAATGTGGCAGAAGCTATATTAAAAAAAGAAAAAAACTGCAAAAAAATCCGAAAAATCGTAATTCAGGATAGTATGATGGGCAAATTTGCTAAATTGCTGCCTGAAAACGTTAAATCTAGGACCTTTTATGCCTCAAAAAGCGAAATTGACTTTTTGTCAAAAGGATTACATCAAGGTATAATGATAGACATGGACTACTCATACTGTTCATTGAATGAACTTTTGAAGAAGAATCCAGAAAATATTATTATTCTTGATCATTTAGAAGATCCACATAATCTAGGAGCGATTATTAGAACAGCAGCTGCTTCTTCCTTTGATGGTGTTATTATTCCTAAGGATAGAGAGGTTGGTGTTACTAGTACAGTAGTAAAAGCTAGTGTAGGTACTATTTTTGATATGGATGTTGTTCAAGTTACAAATATTAAAAATACAATCGAAGAATTAAAAAAAGAAGGCTTTTGGATAGTAGGTACTAGTATGAATGGGAGTGACTATCGCCAGATAGATTATAGTGGAAAAATAGCTCTTGTTATTGGTAATGAAGGGAAAGGAATGAGCAAGTTAGTAACAGATTCATGTGATTTTCTAGCTAGTATTCCTATTGCTTCAAATGTAGAAAGCTTAAATGCTTCTGTGGCAGCAGGTATTATGATGTATGAGGTAGTTCGAAATAGAAAGTAGGTACTATGAAATACTATAATGATTACGAACTTCTTTATCTTATTAATGAAAATGATGAAATAGCTAAAGATATATTAAAGAGAAAATATGCTCCTTTAATTTATGAAAAGTCTAAGGAATATTATCAAAGAAATCATTATGATATTCCTTCTTTTTCGTTTGATGAATTAATAAATTTAGGAAATAGTGTGTTGTTAAGAGCCACTAAAACTTATAATGAAAAAGAAAATGCTTTATTTTATACTTATTTTATTACTTGTCTAACAAGAGAGTTTTCTCTTTATAAAAGAGGATTACTTGCTAAGAAAAATCAAATACTTTATAGTTTTCCACATGATGTTAATTCCTATGAGATTAATGACTATGTTAAAGAAGAAGTTAAGTGGGATAATGACCCAAGTAAAGTTTGTGAAGAGAATGAACTGTTTGAGTTTATTAAACAATATATGTATAAGCTTGAAGGATATGATAGAAAAGTATTTGAGTTAAGATATAATGGATTTAAGTATAGAGAAATTGCAGAACTTTTAGAGTTATCTACTACTACAGTAGGCAAAATAGTAGAAAAACTCAAAAAAAGTTTACAACAAGAATTGAAAAAAGAATGGTAATAGAGTAAAATTAAGATAGGGTGAGTGTATATGATGAGAGTATTGTTGAAAGATTATATGAATTCCTATCATGATGTTAAAGATTATCAGCAGACATTTTATGCGATGGATCAAACTCTTAAATATATACATGAAAATAATTATCAGGTATACTCATTTAATCCTGAAGCGATTACTCTCTTTAAAGATGATAATAATAAAACGGCTTCAGTAGTTTATCAGAATGTAACTAGTCTAGGTGATAAACCTTTAGATGAAGTTCATCAGAATATGTTTAATTTAGCACTATTAGAGGTGGCTATTTATACATCTACCTATCCTTATTTGAAACAAGATTTTTTAAGAGAAAATTTTAAAGAGATATCTATGTTGTTACCTAGTGAAGACATTGCTTATTATAGAAGAAACTTATTAGAGAAAAACTATTTCTATTATAGTGATTATTGTAATGCTAGAAATAAAAATGAGATAGAAAAAATAAATAAGAGTCTAGAGTCTGATTGTGGAAAAGGTAGAAAGATGGTTAAGTCTACTCCTTATGGTGCTATGTATCAGGATTTAGGAGAAGATAATAATAAAGCTGCCTTTGTAACTAGATTTATTCTTCCGTTTATTATTATTTCTCTTAGCTTATTAATACCTCTATTATCAATTGTATTAGCAAATAAATAAAGTTCTCATGAGGGAACTTTTTTTCAGGTATATATAGTATTATATTTCAATAGAATAATTATTTTGCAATAAAAAACCTTACCATTGGTAAGGAATTTTAACTTTATTATTTATTAACAGCTTCTTTTAAAGCAGTTCCAGCTTTAAATCCAACACTCTTGCTAGCTGCGATTTGGATTGTAGCACCTGTTTGAGGGTTACGTCCTTCGCGAGCTGCACGTTCAGAGATTTTGAATACACCAAAACCAGCTACAGATACTTTATTTCCGTTTACAAGTTCATCTTTGAATAAATCAAATGTTGCAGTGAAAACCTTTTCAACATCAGATTTACTTAAACCTGTAGTACTAGCGATAGCTTCTATCATTTCAGACTTTTTCATTGTTTCACCTCCTGTACTGTCTAATTCATTATAGCATATATTTTTTAGAAAAGTATACGATTAATGGGCAAAATTTACATTTTTCTTTATTATTTCAACGAAAATAGGTTATATATAGAAAATATGTTTGATTATATTGATTAAATATGTTATAGTATGGATGTATTAATTCCTATTATGAGTGAAATTATGGGAGTTTTTAACAAATTAATAAAATTCTTTTATTTTTCAAAAAAAGTGTTATACTAACAACGAAATGAGGTGTTACTATGGATAAAATAGTAGTGAAAGGTGCAAGAGAGAATAATTTAAAAAATGTAAATATTGAACTTCCTAAGAATAAATTGATTGTTATGACTGGACTTTCTGGTAGTGGGAAAAGTTCATTAGCATTTGATACAATTTATGCGGAAGGACAAAGAAGATATGTAGAGAGCTTGTCAGCTTATGCTAGACAGTTTTTAGGTGGCAGTGAAAAACCAGATGTTGATTCTATTGAAGGATTATCACCTGCTATTAGTATTGATCAGAAAACAACTAATAAGAATCCACGTAGTACTGTTGGTACAGTAACAGAAATATATGATTATTTAAGATTGTTGTTTGCTAGAGTAGGTACACCATATTGTCCGACACATAATATTCCAATAAAAAGCCAAAGTGTAGAAGAAATTGCTAATAAAATATTAGAATATCCAGTTGGTACAAAAATAGTTTTATTAGCACCAGCTGTTTATGGAGAAAAGGGTACACATAAAGAATTACTTGCAGATTTAATGAGTGAAGGTTATATTAGAGTTCGTATTAATGGTGAGATGTATGATTTGTCTGATAAAATAGAACTAGATAAAAATAAAAAAGATAATATTGAAGTAGTTGTAGATAGATTAGTCTTAAAGGAAGATATAAGAAGTCGTTTAAGTGAAGGATTAGAAAATGCTTTAAAACTAGGACATGGTAAAGTAGTTGTACAATTTAACTTATCAAAAGAATTAGTCTTCTCTGAAGATTTTGCTTGTCCTTATTGTGACTTTTCTTTACCAGAACTAGAACCTAGAATCTTTAGTTTCAATGCTCCTTATGGTGCTTGTGAAGAATGTAAAGGACTAGGAGTAAAATTACAAATGGACCCTGATCTAGTAATACCAAATAAAGATTTAAGTCTAGAAGAGGGGGCTATTGTAACATTAGGTGATGACACCGATGGAATTTATTATAAGAAGTTAGAGTGTCTTTGTAAGCATTATAAGATAAGTACTAAAAAGGCTTTTAAGAAATTAACTGATAGAGAAAAAGAGTTAATTTTATATGGCAGTGATGAACCTATTTTATTTGATTATAGGTCAAAGAGTGGTAATCATTTTCATCAAGTAGATTATTATGAAGGTATAATCAATAACTTAGAGAGAAGATATATGGAAACATCTAGTACTTGGATTAGAGAATGGTTAGAAAAATTTATGATAGAGCATACTTGTGAAGCTTGTAAAGGTTCTAGACTAAAAGATAATGTTTTATCAGTATTAATTGGTGGAAAGAATATTTATGAATTAACTTGTATGAGTATAAAAGATTTAATACCTTTTTTTACAGAACTTAAACTTAGTGAAGAACAATTAAAAATTGCTGATTTGTTATTAAAAGAAATATTATCTAGATTAACCTTCCTAAAAAATGTTGGTCTTGAGTATTTAACATTAGCAAGAAGTGCTGCTACCTTGTCTGGTGGAGAGGCTCAGAGAATTAGACTAGCTACTCAGATAGGCTCTAGATTAACTGGAGTATTATATGTACTAGATGAACCAAGTATTGGTTTACATCAAAGAGATAATGACCGTTTAATTAAATCTTTACTTGATATGCGTGATTTAGGTAATACCTTAATTGTAGTAGAACACGATACTGATACTATGCTTGCTGCTGATTATTTGGTTGATGTTGGACCAAAAGCTGGTGATGAAGGTGGAAGAATAGTAGCAGCTGGTACACCACAAGAAGTTATGCAAAATGATAAAAGTATAACTGGTAGATATTTAAGTGGAAAAGAATGTATTGAAATACCAAAAACAAGAAGAAAAGGTACTGGTAAATATATTACTATTAAAGGAGCAAGAGAAAATAACTTAAAGAATATTACTGCTAAGATACCTCTTGGTACCTTTACTTGTATAACCGGAGTAAGTGGTAGTGGAAAGAGTACTTTAATTAATGAAATACTAGTTAAGAGTGCAATGAATTATGTTTATCATAGTAAGAATAAACCAGGACAACATGATAAAATACTAGGACTTGAAAATATAGATAAGATAGTAGATATATCACAAACACCAATTGGGCGTACACCTAGAAGTAACCCGGCTACTTATACAGGAGTATTTGATGATATTAGAGATTTATTTACTACTACTAAAGAAGCTAAGATGCTTGGTTATGAAAAAAATAGATTTTCCTTTAATGTAAAGGGAGGAAGATGTGAAGCTTGTCGTGGTGATGGTGTAAAGAAAATTGAAATGCACTTTTTACCAGATGTTTACGTTCCTTGTGAAGTTTGTCATGGAACTCGTTATAATCAAGAGACTTTAAAAATAAAATATAAGGAGAAGAATATCGCTGATGTTTTAGATATGCGAGTACATGAAGCGTTAAAATTCTTTGAAAATCATAGTAAAATTAAGAATAAACTTCAAGTCTTGGAAGACGTTGGATTAGGTTATGTAAAATTAGGACAAAGTGCTCCTACATTATCAGGTGGAGAAGCAGAAAGAGTAAAACTTGCTAAGGAATTACAGAAAAAAGCGACTGGAAAAACACTATTTGTTTTAGATGAACCAACTACTGGTCTTCATACTGATGATATAAAGAGGTTGCTTGCAATTTTACAAAAAATAGTAGATAATAATGATACAGTAATAGTAATAGAACACAACTTAGATGTTATAAAATGTGCTGATTATATTATTGATTTAGGAAAAGAAGGTGGAGACTTAGGTGGTGAAATAATTGCTACTGGAACACCTGAAGATATTAGTAAAGAAAAGAATTCTTACACTGGACAATTCCTAAAAAAGATTTTATAGGAGGATAAAGATGAAAATTGTTATCTTATCAAAAGGAAAAGAAAGACTAAATAGATTTATAGAGTGGTTATTATATTTTATATCTTACTCTTTAGTCTTTATTATAGTAGGTAGTTTTTTTAAATCATTTTATATAGATAGTGCTCATCCATTACTATATAGTATACTAGCTACTTTTATTCTCTATATCTTGAATAAAACTGTTAAACCAATATTAGTTAGTTTAACTATACCTATAACAGGTGTTACCTTAGGATTATTTTATCCATTTATTAACCTATTTATCTTAAAATTAGTTGATTGGATACTTGGTAGCCACTTTGATTTAAAGGACTTTTGGGTAGCTTTAGTTATTTCTATTCTTATCTCTGTAATGAATTTTGTAATGGAAGATATAGTTATAAAACCATTAATCAGGAGATTCAAACATGAATAGGATAGCATTAGACTTAGGTTTTATTAAGATTTATTACTATACAATTTTCATCTTGTTAGCTATTATTTCTGCTACATACTTAATAGTGAAAGAAGCTAAAAAACAAAATATAGATAAAGAGTTTTTAATAAATACTATTTACTATGTAATAATATTTGGTATATTGGGAGCAAGACTATACTATGTAATATTTGAATGGGATTATTATGTTAAAAATCCTTTAGAAATATTTGCTATTTGGCATGGCGGACTTGCCATTCATGGTGGAATAATAGCAGGACTAATCTTTATTCTATATTATTGTCATAAAAATAAAGTTTCTAATCTAAAATTTTTAGATATGGTAGTAGTAGGACTAATTCTAGCACAAGCTATTGGTAGATGGGGCAATTTCTTTAATCAGGAAGCCTATGGTGCTATAACTACTAAACAAGAACTTATTAATATGCATATACCTCAATTTATTATAAAAGGAATGCATATAGATGGAAACTATTATCAGCCTACTTTTTTATATGAATCTATCTTAGATTTGTTAGGATTTGTAATATTATTTTTAACCCGTCTTTATCCATATCTTAAAGTTGGTTTTTTAACTGGATTATATTTGATTTGGTATGGAGCAACTAGGTTTTTTGTTGAAGGAATGAGGTCAGATAGTTTGATGCTAGGACCTTTAAAAATGGCTCAGATAGTTTCCATCATAATGATAATTTGTGGTATATATTTCTGTTTTATAAGAAATATAAAATCTAAGAGATTTGAAAATTTATATCAAGAGGGAGGAATTAGACATGAAGTATGAAGTTGGTATAATAGGATGCGGAGTAGCAGGAATGACTGCTGCTATATATTTGAAAAGAAGTGGCATATCCTGTGCTATATTTGAGTCATCAATGCCAGGTGGACAAATAGTAGCAAACGATAAAATAGAAAATTATCCTGGATTTTCTAAGATATCTGGTAGTGATTTAGCTATTTCTATTTTAAATCAGGTTAAAGAGTTAGAAATACCTGTTATTTTTGAAAAAGTTGAAAAAATGGATAATAAAGGAGTAGAAAAAGAGATAGTTACAGATAAAAATACTTATTCTACTTTAAGAATTATAATAGCAACAGGCAGAAAATCTAAGAAACTTAATGTATTATTTGAAGATAAGTATCTCAATCATGGACTTAGCTTTTGTGCTGTTTGTGATGGTAGTTTATATAAAGATAAAGACGTAGTGGTAGTAGGTGGCGGAGATAGTGCCTTAGAGTCTGCTATTTATCTTAGTCCTATAGTAAAAAGTGTAACTATTCTTCATAGACGAGATAAGCTTAGAGCTAAAAAGAGTCTTGTAAATAAAGCTGAAAAATTAGAGAATGTTTCTTTTAGACTTGGTGAAGTATTGTCTTTTATTGGAGAAGATAATTTAGAAGGAGTTAAATTAAAGAGCGAAGAAGTAATTGATTGTGAAGCTGTGTTCATTTGTATTGGTCAAACTCCTAATACTGAGTTTTTAAAGAATTTAAACATTTTATCAAAAGATTCTTATATAGAGGTAGATGATAATTTTGAAACTAAGCAGAAGGGTATTTATGCAGTAGGAGATTGTGTTTTTAAACCACATTATCAAATTGTTATTGCTATGAGTGAAGCGGCAAGATGTGCCTTAAGAGTAAGGGAGGATATTCATGAATAAAAAAGTTGTAGTGCTTGGTGGTGGAAAAGGAATATCCTATCTTTTAGCAGGTTTAAAAGATTTCCCTCTTGATATTACGGCCGTTATTTCTGTAGCTGATAATGGTCAAAGTACGGGAAAACTCCGTGAAGAGTTTCATATACCAGCCGTTGGTGATATTAGAAAAGTGATTACTAGTTTGTCAGAGAGTGATGAAAATATTAAAGAAATGATGGCTTATCGTTTTCATACAACTAGTGATTTAGATGGCCATGCTCTTGGTAATTTAATACTAACTTCATTATTAGATATTACTGGTAGTTTAAGAGCATCTATTGAAGAGTTATCTATTTTATTAGATGTTAAAAGTAAGATTCTTCCTTTAACCGAGGATGAGAATGTAACTTTAATGGGAGAGGCGGTAGATGGAGAGCTTATTGAGGGAGAAGAAATGATTACTAAGTCACCTAAAAAAATCAAAAGAATATTTTATAAGGAAGAGCCTCATGTTTTAAATGAAGTAATTGAAGCTATTAATGAAGCAGACCTTATTCTTTTAAGTATGGGTAGTTTATATACTTCATTATTTCCTAACTTATTAGCAAAAAAAGTCAAAAAAGCTCTTGATAAGACGAAAGCTCCTATTATGTATGTTTGCAATATAGTAACGCAACCAGGTGAGACTGATAATTTTACTGTTAGTGACCATGTTAATTTAATAAATCAATACTTAGGTATGCATAAATTAGATGCTGTTATTGCCTCTAATTCACCTATATCTCAAGAAATGGCAGAAAAGTATGCAAGTGAAGAAAGAAAAGACCCAGTTAAAATTGATTATGCTGTTTTAAAATCGTTAGACGTAGAATTTATTGAAGCGGATTTATTAACTATAGCTGATAATACATTGAAACATCATAGTCAAAAATTAAGTTCGCTAATATTTTCTTATTTAATGAGGTGATGGTATGTCTTTTACAACTAAGATAAAAGAAGAGATAGTATCTAATGACTTATCAGAAACAGAAAAGTATTCTATACTAGCAGGCTTTGTTAGAAATAATGCTACCTGGTATGAAGATAAACTACAACTTATTAATGAAAATGGTGATATAATTAACTATTTTAAAAATATATTAGATATGTTTAAAGGAATCAAGTATGAAGAATACACTAAGGATAGTAACAATTTTACTAAAAATGATTTACATGTTTTAGAAATAGTAGAAGGTAGTTCTTTTCTGCTTGATTTAGTAGCTTACCAAAAGGAAGTACCACCTGATTATTTCTTTGATGGAAAACTAGAAACTAAAGCTTACCTAAAAGGAGTATTTTTAAATGGTGGTAGTGTTAATGATCCAAAAACTTCAAGATATCATATGGAAATATTAATTGACTATCCAGAAGAAGCTGTTTTTGTGCAAAAAGTATTAAATTCTTATAACTTAAATATTAAGATGCTTAATAGAGATCGTAGTTATATGCTTTATCTAAAAGAAGCAGAAAAAATAAGTGATTTTCTAAAAATTGTCGATGCAACAAATGCCGTTTTATATTATGAAAATGTTAGAATTTATCGTGATAAAAAGAATCAAACTAATAGACTTAATAATTGTGAACAAGCTAATACTGATAGAATAATTGCTAGTGCTTTAGAACAACTTAAACAGATAGAAATACTTAAAGAAAATAATGCTTTAGACTTACTAGATGATAAAACAAAAGAAGCTCTTTATTATCGTGAAAAGTATAAAGAAACTTCTTTAAAAGAATTAAGTGAAATCATAAAAAAAGAAACTGGTCGCTCTATTTCTAAATCTGGATTAAATCATCGATTTAGAAAAATTAAAGAACTAGCTTCTAAATTTATGGAGTAGTAGTTAATATTTTATCAATAAGACCATAATCTTTAGCATCATTAGCTGTTAAATAGTTATCTCTATCAGTATCATTTTCTATTTGCTTAATAGATTTTCCTGTATTTTTAGCAAGAATTTCATTAAGCTTTTTCTTTGTCTTTAAAATATGTTCGGCAGCAATTTTTATTTCTGTAGCCTGTCCACTAGCTCCTCCAAGGGGTTGATGTATCATAACTTCACTATTAGGTAAGGCATATCTTTTGCCTTCTTTTCCACTAGATAATAAGAAAGCGGCCATACTTGCTGCCATTCCAAGACAAATAGTAGAAACATCACTTTTAATAAAGTTCATTGTATCATAAATAGCAAAGCCAGAAGTAACATTACCACCAGGAGAATTAATATAAATAGAAATATCTTCGTGACTTAGTGAATCAAGATATAAAAGTTCTGCTACTACAGTATTTGCTAATATATCATCTATTTCACCAGATAAAAGAATTATTCTATTTTTTAATAGTCTTGAAAATATATCGTAGCTTCTTTCTCCCCCAATTTCTTTATCAACTATCATAGGAATTAAGCTCATTTTATCACCTTTATCTTTCTAAAATTACTATATCCGTAAAGATAGTTAAATATACTTAAAATAGTTCATCATATTTTGCACAATTTACATCTTGAAATATAAATGTTATAATGTGATTGTATAAAATAAAGTGGTGTTGTAATTATAATTACTACTATAAGAGGAGTATATATGAAATTTGTTTATCATGGTACAAACTTAAAAAATCTAGATGTTATAAAACCAAATGTTAGTACACATATGAAAAAGTGGGTGTATGCCACCCCTTCAAAAGCAATTGCCACTATATTTTTATCACCACTACATAGTGATTTATATTATTCATTATCAGGAGATGGAGTTAATCATCCGGTAGAATTGGTTGAGAGAAAAAAAGGTATGTTTAAAAAAATATTTAATTGTTCAGGCTATATATATAAACTAGACTCTTCAAACTTTAAATCAGGGTTAACTGGTTGGACCGCAGAGGTTGTTAGTGAAAAAGAAGAGAAGGTTATTTCTTGTGAATATATAGATAATGTTTATGATGAGCTTGTGAACTTAAATGAAAAAGGGTTAATAAAACTTTACTTATATCCATCTAGACCAAATGGTGTTCCTCTTGATAATAGTGATTTGATACCTAAAATTATTAGATGGCAAAAAAATGGATTTGATATAGATAGGTTTTATTATTTATATCCTGAATTAAGAGAAAAACTTTCTAGTGAAATGAATGATATATCTTGTTAGAGAATCATATATAATTATTGAATAATAAAGAATAAGAGGGTGAACTTATGATAGAAGAAATAAAAGTTAAAGTTAATGGTAAAGAAGAGAAAGTTCCTATTGGAACAACACTACTTCAACTTAGTAAAAATTATAGTAATAAATATCGTTTTCCTATTATCATTGCTAGAGTTAATAATACTTATAGGGAACTTAGTTATAGCATTCATGATGCTTGTGAGATAGAATTTTTTGATTTAAATTCAAGAGTGGGTAATAGAACACATATTGCAGGACTTACTTTTCTTCTATTGGTAGCAGTTAAAGAGCTTTATGGAGAAAAAGCAGATATAATTGTTCAACACTCATTAGATAAAGGAATTTATATAGAAACAACTTTTCCAGTTAGTGATACTTTAGTTAAGTCTATAGCTAAAAAGATGTTATATTTAGTGGAACAAAATCTTGATATAACTAAAGTTAGTGTTGAAAGAATAAGTGCAATTAAGTATTTTGAAGCGATTAAAGATAAGGCTAAAGCTAATATAATGAAGTATAATACTAATACCTATATTACTTTATATAGATTAGGTAGTTATTATAATTATTTCTATCATTATATGCCAACCTCAACAGGGCTTTTAAGAGATTTTAAATTAACTTATTTAAATGATAATGGTTTTATTTTACAGTTTCCAACCGTTTATTCTAAAAATACTATAACAGAATATAAACATCATCCTAATATGTTTAAAGTATTTAAAGAGTGCCATGATTGGGCTAAACTTATGCATGTTTCTAATCTTTCAGAATTAAATAGTATTGTCTCAAAAGGACAAGTAGAAGATTTAATAAGAATAGATGAAACCTTACAGAGTAATAGATTATTAGAAGTGGCAAAAACTATAGTAGCAAATAAAAAAGATAAAAAGATTGTTCTTTTAGCAGGTCCATCATCAAGTGGAAAAACAACAACTACTAGAAAATTATGTATGTTCTTAAGAAGCTTTGGTTTAAACCCTAAGATGATAAGTATGGATGATTATTTTGTAGAACGAGATGAGACACCTCTTAATGAAAAAGGTGAAAAAGACTATGAATGTTTTGAAGCGGTTGATCATAAATTACTTACTGAACAAGTGTCTTCCTTATTGCAAGGTGAGACAGTAAAAACACCTATTTATAGTTTTATTGAAGGTAGTAAAGAGTTTGTCAGAGAAATGAAACTTGAGAAAAATGATATTCTATTGATAGAAGGTATTCATGCACTTAATCCTAAAGTTTTAGATAAAATACCAGCTAAGAATAAATATAAAATATATTTATCAGCTTTGACAGAACTTAATATAGATTCTCATAATCGTTTTTCGACAACAGATAATCGCCTTTTAAGAAGAATTATTAGAGATAGTAGAACTAGGGGATATGATGTTGTTGACACGATAGCTATTTGGCCTAATGTTAGAGGCGGTGAAGAAAAATACATCTTCCCATATCAGGATGAAGCAGATTCTACTATCAATACAGCTTTAATCTATGAACTTGGTGTATTAAAGACTTATGTAGAACCATTACTTTATTCTGTGGATGAAGATTCCATTTACTATGATGAAGCAAAAAGACTATTAAATCTCTTTAGATTGATATTACCAATACCAAGTGAAGCGATACCAGATGATTCTATTTTAAGAGAATTTATTGGTGGTAGTTGCTTTCATGACTAAAATAAAAATCAAGGAATAGTTAAGTCTAAACCTTGATTTTGTTTTGTATATAAATTATTACCACAATACTTCAATATCTTTATCAATATCGTGCCATACGAAGTTTTGTACTTCTTCCATGTCTTCACCATATTCTCTTATATAATTGTTATGCTTAACAAGCTTATCTTTGCACCATTCATAAAGAGGAGTAGCTCTGTTACCTAGTTTAGGTAAGTACTTTAAAGCATCCATTACTAGATGATATCTATCAATTTTGTTTTGAACTCGCATATCGAATGGAGTAGTAATAGTACCTTCTTCAATGTAACCATGGACATGCATATTATCGTTTTCTCGTTTATAGGTTAATTGATGAATTAAAGAAGGATAACCATGGAAAGCAAAAATGATAGGTTTGTTTTTAGTGAACAACATGTCATAATCTTGATCAGTTAGTCCATGAGGATGTTCTAAATTTGATTGTAATTTCATTAAATCAACAACGTTTACACAACGAATCTTTATTTCTGGGAAAAATTTATGAAGAATAGAAATTGCTGCTAGAGTTTCTAGAGTTGGTGTATCTCCACAACAAGCCATTACTATATCGGGTTCGTATCCTAAATCATTACTAGCCCAGTTAAATATACCAATACCCTTACTACAATGATTGATAGCTTCATCCATACTTAACCACTGCATACTAGGATGTTTAGATGCGACAATTACATTTATATAATTTTTACTCTTAATACAATGATTGCAAGTAGAAAGTAGACAGTTAGCATCAGGTGGAAGATAGATTCTTGCTATATCAGCTTTCTTTGTAACAATATGATTTAAGAATCCTGGGTCTTGATGGGTATAACCGTTGTGGTCTTGCTGCCAAATGTGAGATGTTAGTAAGTAATTAAGAGAAGAAATATTTCTTCGCCAATCAAGTTGTTTACAAACCTTTAACCATTTAGCATGTTGACTTGCCATAGAATCAACAATTCTTACAAAAGCTTCATAAGTATCAAATATGCCGTGTCTTCCAGTTAAAATATACCCTTCAAGCATTCCTTCACAAACATGTTCAGAAAGAAAAGAATCTATAACTTGTCCCTGTTCACTTAAATATTCATCATTATCCAAGATTTTTCCATTAAATTGACGATTAGTTGTTTCAAAGACAGCATTTAGTCTATTTGATAAAGCTTCATCTGGTCCGAATATTCGGAAATTTTTGTTTTTCTTAATAATCTCTTCTAAGAAATTACCTAAAATTTTTGTATCTTGAACTTTAATATCGCCATGGTTTTTAACCTCAACTTTATAATTACGAAAATCAGGTAAACATAGTTCTTTTAATAAAAGTCCACCGTTAGCATAAGGGTTAGCTCCCATTCTCTTGTTACCTTTTGGTACTAGTTCTCTTAACTCTTCTTTTATAGAACCATCTTCATTAAAGATTTGTTCAGGGTGGTAACTTTTTAACCAATCTTCTAATATATCAACATGTTCCATATGGTCTTGATCTATTGGTACGGGTACTTGATGTGCTCTAAAAGTTCCTTCGATTTGAGCACCTTGAAACATTTTTGGACCAGTCCAGCCTTTTGGCGTTTTTAAAATAATCATTGGCCATTTAGGAGTAGTAGTTGATTTATCACTCTTAATTTGTTTTATCTTTTTAACAACTTCATCTAAGGCTTCTGCCATTTTCTCATGAAGAACCATTGGATCTTTTCCTTCCAAATAAATTGGATTATAACCATAGCCATCAAAAAGATTAAGCAATTCCTTTTTAGGTATTCTGTCAAGAATAGTTGGATTTGCTATTTTATAACCATTTAAATTTAGAATAGGTAAAACAACTCCATCTGTTTCTTTATTAATTAGTTTGTTACAGTGCCATGAAGTAGCAAGAGGACCTGTTTCAGCTTCCCCGTCACCTACTACTACCGCTGCTATTAAATCTGGATTATCAAGAACAGCACCATAAGCATGAGCAAGACTGTATCCTAATTCACCACCTTCATTTATCGAACCTGGCGTTTCTGGAGCTACATGTGATGAAATTCCTCCAGGAAAACTAAATTGCTTAAATAATTTTTTTAATCCTTCTTCGTTTTCTGATATATTTGGATATACTTCACTATAAGTTCCTTCCAAATAAACATTTGAAACAATAGCATTACCGCCATGTCCTGGACCTGAGATATAAATCATATTAAGATCATATTTCTTTATAATTCTATTTAAATGTGTATAAATAAAATTTTGAGCAGGAACAGTACCCCAGTGACCAACTACTTTCTTTTTTAAATCATTTTTTTTGAGTGGTCTTTTTAATAGGGGATTATCCTTTAAATAAAGTTGTCCTACTGATAAATAATTAGCTGCATTAAAGTATCTATTAATTCTTTCTTTCTCTTTTTCTGTAAGTACCATACTAGTCCTCCTTATTCTATTTAGATTATAAGATAAAATTTGATTTTTCACAATATAATACTAATCATTAAATATAAAATTAGTTTATTTTACGTTATCTTTTAAAAAATATGTTTGACAAACCTATAAAGTGATGTTATATTATAATCGCTGATTAAATTTAATTTTGTTGAGAGACAAAATTTTATTTAGAAGTTAAAATGATACACCCGGATATGTGTAAAGAAAGGAGATATATTTTATATGCCTACAGTTCAACAATTGGTACGTAAAGGAAGAGAAAATAAAGTTCGTAAGAGTAAGGCTCCAGTATTAGGTGTTGGTGTTAATACAATTCGTAGAAAATCAACTAGTAATCCATCACCACAAAAACGTGGAGTATGTACTCGTGTAGGAACTAAGACACCTAAGAAACCAAACTCAGCTTTAAGAAAGTATGCTCGTGTTCGTTTATCAAATGGAAAAGAAGTAGATACTTATATTCCAGGAATTGGACATAACTTACAAGAGCACAGTGTTGTATTAGTACGTGGCGGACGTGTTAAGGACTTAATCGGAGTTCGTTATCACATCGTTCGTGGTACATTAGATACTGCTGGAGTAAAAGATAGAAAACAAGGTCGTAGCAAATATGGTGCTAAACGTCCTAAGTAGAATTAATAATTAGTATTGGAAGGAGGAAATCAATATGCGTAAAAGACGTGCTGTAAAAAGAGATGTTTTACCAGATCCTATATATAAATCTAAGACAGTAGCTAAATTAACAAACACTATTATGTTAGATGGTAAAAAAGGAACTGCACAAACTATTCTTTATGAAGCATTTGACATGGTTAAAGAAAAAACTGGTCGTGATCCACTTGAAGTTTTTAATGAAGCAATGGATAATATTAGACCAGCTTTAGAAGTTAAATCACGTCGTGTTGGAGGAGCTAACTATCAAGTACCTCAAGAAGTAACACCTCGTCGTGCTGAAGCTTTAGCACTTCGTTGGTTAGTTAAATATTCTCGTCTTCGTGGTGGACGTGGAATGGCTGATAACTTAGCTAGTGAAATTATAGATGCTGCAAATGGAACAGGAGCAGCTGTTAAGAAAAAAGAAGATACTCACAGAATGGCAGAAGCAAACAAGGCTTATGCACATTATCGTTGGTAGAAAGGATAATATATGGCAAGAGATACGTCTTTAGAAAAGACAAGAAATTTTGGAATTATGGCACATATTGATGCCGGAAAAACAACTACTACAGAACGTATATTATTCCATGGTGGAAATATCCATAAAATTGGAGAAACTCACGATGGAGCTAGCCAAATGGACTGGATGGAGCAAGAAAAAGAGCGTGGTATTACTATCACTTCTGCTGCTACTACAGTTCACTGGAAAGGATATCGTTACAATATCATCGATACTCCAGGACACGTAGACTTCACAATTGAGGTTAGTCGTAGTTTAAGAGTACTTGATGGATCAGTAGCTTTACTAGATGCCCAAGCAGGTGTTGAGCCTCAAATGGAAACAGTATGGCGTCAAGCTGATGAATTTATGGTACCTAGAATTATTTTTGCTAATAAGATGGGTAAGATGGGAGCAGACTTTAGTTACAGTCTTAAATCTATTAAAGACCGTTTGGGAGTTAATGCTAAACCAATCGAATGGCCTATTGGAGCAGAAGATGATTTTAGAGGAGTTATCGATTTAGTTACTAAAAAAGCAATTGAATTCGATGGTAAACCAGAAGAAGATGCTAAGGAAATTGAAATTCCAGCAGATTTAAAAGATTTAGTAGAAGAGAAGCATGCTGAACTTATTGATGCAGTAGCTGAATTTGATGATGAAATGATGGAAACTTACCTTGAAGGTGGAGAAGTTACTGAAGAAATGATTAAAAGAGCTATCCGTAAAGGATGCCTTGCTACTAAGTTCTTCCCAGTTATGTGTGGAGATGCTTTAGGAAATAAAGGTATTAAACCATTAATGGATGCTGTTATTGATTATTTACCAAGTCCATTAGATATTGCCTCAATTAAAGGACACAATCTAAAAGGTGAAGAAGAAACTCGTCATCCAAGTGATACTGAACCATTTAGTGCATTAGCATTTAAGGTTATGACAGATCCATTTGTTGGACGTTTAACATTCTTCCGTGTTTATTCAGGACATCTATCAAGTGGTAGTTATGTTTTAAACTCTACAAAAGATAGTAAAGAAAGAATTGGTCGTATTTTACAAATGCACGCTAATACTCGTAAAGAAATTACTGATGTATATACTGGTGATATTGCTGCTGCTGTAGGACTTAAGAATACAACAACTGGTGATACACTATGTGATGAAAAGAAACCAATTATTCTTGAAAAATTATCAGTTCCTGAACCAGTTATTCAATTAGCTGTTGAACCTAAGAGTAAAGCTGATCAAGATAAAATGGCTTTAGCTTTACAAAAATTAGCTGAAGAAGATCCAACATTTAAAGTTCATACAGACCATGAAACAGGACAAACTGTTATTGCTGGTATGGGTGAATTACACTTAGATGTATTAGTTGATCGTATGAAACGTGAATTCCACGTTGAAGCTAATGTTGGTGCTCCACAAGTTGCTTATCGTGAAACAATTAAGCAAGCTGCTGATTGTGAAGGTAAATATATTAAACAATCTGGTGGTCGTGGACAATACGGACATGTTTGGGTTAAGTTTGAACCTAATCCAGATAAGGGATATGAATTTGTTGACCAAATCGTTGGTGGAGTTGTTCCTCGTGAATATATTCCAGTAGTAGATAAAGGTTTACAAGAAGCTATGCAAACCGGTATTTTAGCAGGATATCCTATGATTGATGTTAAAGCTACATTATTTGATGGTTCATACCATGATGTAGACTCTAACGAAATGGCTTTCAAAATAGCTGCATCTATGGCTTTAAAAGAAGCTAAAAATAAATGTAATGCTGTTTTATTAGAACCAATTATGAAAGTTGACGTAACTACACCAGATGAATATTTTGGTAATGTTATGGGAGACTTAACAAGTCGTCGTGGTAGACCACTTGGACAAGAGAGTACTGGAAATGCAGTAAAATTATCTGCTATGGTACCACTTTCTGAAATGTTTGGTTATGCTACTAACTTACGTAGTAATACGCAAGGTAGAGGAAACTTTGTTATGACATTTGATCATTATGAAGAAGTTCCAAGAAACATTGCAGAAGAAATAATTAAAAAGAGTGGAAATTAATTATAAACTCTTAAAAAATAGTTCTAAACAGTTGCAAAATTGCTAATTGTTAGATAAAATAAATATTGAACATGAAAAAGGAGGAAATTTAATTATGGCAAAACAAAAATTTGATCGTTCAAAACCACATGTTAACATTGGTACAATTGGACACGTAGATCATGGTAAAACTACTTTAACTGCAGCTATTACTAAATGTTTACATGATAAGAACCCTGATTGGGCTGATTTCACTGATTATGCAAACATTGATAAAGCTCCAGAAGAAAGAGAACGTGGTATTACAATTAATACTGCACACGTTGAATATCAAACAGAAAATCGTCACTATGCACACGTTGACTGCCCAGGACATGCTGATTATGTTAAAAACATGATTACTGGTGCTGCTCAAATGGATGGAGCAATCTTAGTTATTGCTGCTACTGATGGTGCTATGGCTCAAACTCGTGAACATATCTTATTATCACGTCAAGTTGGAGTACCTCGTATGGTTGTATTCTTAAACAAATGTGATATGGTTGATGATCCTGAGTTAATCGACTTAGTAGAAATGGAAGTTCGTGACTTATTAAATGAATATGGTTACGAAGGAGATGAAACTCCAATCATTAAGGGTTCTGCTCTTAAAGCTCTTGAAGGAGAACAGAAGTATGTTGATGCTATCTATGAATTAATGGATGCTGTTGACACTTGGATTCCTACTCCAGAACGTGATAACGACAAACCATTCTTAATGAGTATTGAAGATGTATTCACAATCACTGGTCGTGGTACAGTTGTTACTGGACGTGTTGAACGTGGACAATTAAAACTTAACGATGAAGTAGAAATCGTTGGTATTAAACCAACTCAAAAGACTGTTGTTACAGGAATTGAAATGTTCCGTAAACAATTAGACTTTGCAGAAGCTGGAGATAATGCTGGTGTATTATTACGTGGTATTTCACGTGAACAAGTAGAACGTGGACAAGTTCTTGCTAAACCAGGAAGTGTTCATCCACATCACCAATTCAAAGCTGAAGTATATGTACTAAGCAAAGAAGAAGGTGGACGTCATACACCATTCTTCTCAAATTATCGTCCTCAATTCTATTTCAGAACTACAGACGTAACTGGTGTTATCACATTACCTGAAGGTGTTGAAATGGTTATGCCAGGAGACAATGTTTCAATGGATGTTGAGTTAATTCACCCAATCGCTATTGAAAAAGGTACCAAGTTCTCTATCCGTGAAGGTGGACGTACTGTTGGTGCTGGTGTTGTTTCTGAAATCGAAGGATAATAACATTATAAATAAAAACTGTAAGATCAAATTACGATTTTACAGTTTTTTTTGTTTGTTAAATGTGATATATTTAATATACTAAGGATGTGTTAAGATGAAACATAAAAAGGAAATATTATTAGTGTTAATTGGTGTTGTATTAATTTTAGTAGGAGCTTATTTAACATCAAAGATATCAGTTAAGGAACCAGTTAAAAAGAAAGTAGAAAAAGAGGAATTAAAAGTTAATGGTGAAGTTATTAATCTAAAGTTATATCGAGTTGATAAAGCTTTCTTTTTGAAAGTACCTGATAGTTTTGTAGCAGTTACTGGTGATGCTTTAAATCAAAAATATGGTACTAGTGAAAGACCAGAGTTAGTGTTTGAAAGTAAAGATGATTTAACACATGTATCAGTTACTAGAGGTAAAGAAGCAATGACTGATGATATGCTTAATAATTATGTTAGTTCTATCAAAGAAGGATTAACAGGATTTACTGATGTTAAGATGGAAAATTATCAAAAGTATGATAAGAATTTTGTAAAATTAACGGCAACTAGTACTGATGAAGCGGCTAAGTATTATGATATACGTTATTTCACTTTAGAAGATAAGCTAGTAACTGTAGAATTTTATACTACTATTAATCAAAAAAGCGAATGGGAGAAAGTAAGTAAAAAGATTCTTGATAGTATATGCTTTAATGAGGAAGATAGTAAAGATACAACTAATTAATAAAAAAGAGAACCAATATTTGATTTTTATTGGTTCTTTTAATAACAACTAATTTGCCTTTTTCTTATCTTTGTTTAAATTTCTATATAGATTATAAGGTAACTGATTTATAACAAAATCAAACTCTCCTACATATTCACTAATGACTGGATTAAAACCTAGCTTCATTTCATTAAGACCAGAGTATTCAGTTATATGTTCAAAGTCTCCACTTACAGCATTGAAATTTATATACTTTAAGTTCATATTTTTGTATTTAGAAATCAATTCCCATTTCATAAGATAGCTTGGGTTTAATGATTTAAACTTAGAGTTTAGTCCTTCAATTATTAGAAATGCGGCATAATCATATCTTAAAATGAATGATGAAGAGATTAAAATACCATTTGGATTTTCTTTTAATAGATTAGTAGCCCATACTAAATTTTTCTTATAAGTATTTATTAATTTATCAGATTCTATTTTTTCATTAATTAGTTTTTTTCTAGTATTAGCATTTTTTGCTTGTTGAATTTTATAAGCTAGATTATCATTTATTTCCATTTCCTTTTCATATAGCTTTTTACTGTTAATAACAAAAGTTTCAGTATTTAGCTTAGCAAAGTATAAATCAACATTACCTTCGAATTGTTTATAAAACTCTTGATAATATTCTATCGGCCTTGCATATTTTTTCTTAACGAATTCATAAAATAAAGGAATATTTTGTTCACTGCCTTTGATAATTTCTACTCCACTTCTAATAGCCTTTTTAATTTTGTAACGAACTCGTTTTTCAAAGTTATCATAGATAGTATTGATATCTTTATCAAGTGAGATGACAGCTTCAAATCTTGGCTTTTCTGTTTCAAAGAAAAGTGTAGGCCCATGATATTCCCAGTGACTAGCTTTTAAATTTTCTACAATTATATTAGATTCAGGATTGATATTTAAAATCTTACCAGTGGCATTATGAATAGAAACTGGAATTACAGGGTCTATTTTAAGTAGCATAAATCCTTGCTTTGACAATAACTTTTTTAACCTTTCGGTAAATTCTTTTAGGAGAGCTCCATTACTGTAGTCAAACAATAATCCTCTAGGAGCATAAGCTATTTTATAATTCATGAATACCTCTTTATATAGTAATAAAGAAGCTCCGATAAGATTTTCATTGTCATCAATAATGCCAAGATAGTGAGTATCGTAGCCAAATTTTTTCATAATTTTGCCATAGGCACTAGATTGATAGTAACTACGATACTTATGGTTTTCAGCATACTTATTGAATTGATGTTCTTCTAGAGTAATTATTTTCATGGAACTCCTCCTTTAATCTCTTATATTATAACAGTGATTTCTATAATTTTCAATGAAAGGGGGTTTAAACATTTGTAAAATTTAGTATAATGTTAGTGGAGGGAGTTAATATGTTTGAAAATAAAAAGATACTAGTTCTTGGCATGGCAAGAAGTGGTTATGAAGCTGCTAAATATTTAATTAAACATGGAAATACTGTTATCTTAAATGATGGTGGTAGTGAAGAAAAACAAAAAAAAGAACAAGTAGAAGAATTAAAAGAATTAGGAGTAACTTTGATATTTGGAAATCATCCTGATGATTTACTAGATGATTCTTTTGATTATTTGATTAAAAATCCTGGTATACCTATTGATCATAAATATGTTTTAAAAGCTAGAGAGTTAAACATAGAAGTTATTAATGAGGCAGAAATGGCTTATAGATTATTACCAGAATCTGTAACTTTAATAGGGATAACTGGTACTAATGGTAAAACAACTACGACAACATTAACTTATGAAATGATTAAAGAAAGTGGAAAGAGAGTTCATTTAGCAGGAAATATTGGTTATCCTTTAACTAGCTTTTTAGATAAGTTAGAAGATAATGATATTATTGTGATGGAAGTATCTTGTCAACAACTAGAAAACATGAGTGAATTTAAACCACATATTGCTTTAATGACTAATTTAAGTGTTGCCCATGTTGATTTCCTAAAAAGTTATGAAAACTATAAAAGAGTAAAACTAAAATTATTTAAAAACCAAACAGCAAATGATATAGCTATCTTGAATATCGAAAATGATGAAGTGATGGAAGGTACTAAAGATATTAAAGCTACTACTAAATATTTTTCTAGTAAAAGAGAAATAAACGGTGCTTATTATAAAGACAATGCTTTATGGTATTATGGTGAAAAGATATTAGATAGAGATAAATTTTTATTAGCAGGTAATCATAATATTGAAAATGCTTTAGGAGCAATTATGATTGCTAAGGAAGTAGGAGTAGATAATGAATCCATCGTTAAAGTTTTAACTACTTTTAAAGGCGTTGCTCATCGTTTAGAATTTGTTGATGAAATAGATGGTGTTAAGTATTATAATGATACCGAAGCTACTAATACTAAATGTACACAAATTGCTTTAAATTCATTTAACTGTGATATAGTTCTTATTTTGGGCGGATTAGAACGTGGACAGGATTTTCATGACTTAGATAAATATATGGGAAACGTCAAAGAAATAGTTGGTATTGGACAATGTAGAAATAGAGTTAAAGAGTATGGAGATGATTTAAATATCAATACTCAAATCTTTGAAACTTTAGATGAAGCAATGGATTATATCAATGAAATTAAACAAAGTGGAGAAGTAGTTTTATTAAGTCCTGCATCTGCATCTTGGGATCAGTATAAACAATGTGAAGATAGAGGAGACGAATTTAAAGAAAAAATTAGAAAAATGAGAGAAAACTCTTAATATTTTCTAAAAATATGTTATCATTTTAAGTGGGATTATTAATTCCTGCAGTATAATATTAAAGAAAGGAAGACTAGATTTATGAAGATTAAAAATATTATAGGTAGAGAAATTTTAGATTCAAGAGGTAATCCAACAGTTGAGGTTGATGTTTATCTAGAAAATGGTGTTATGGGAAGAGCTGCCGTTCCATCTGGAGCTTCAACTGGAGAAAGAGAAGCCTTAGAAATGAGAGATGGAGATAAAACAAGATTTTGTGGAAAAGGTGTTTTAAATGCTGTTAATAATGTAAATACTGTTTTGCATGATAATATAATTGGTATGGAAGTTGAAGACCAAAAAGCAATAGATGAAGCTATGTTAAAATTAGATGGTACTAAGACAAAAAGTAATTTAGGAGCTAATGCTATATTAGGTGTTTCCATGGCATGTTTAAAAGCTGCTGCTAATAATAGTGGAAAACCTTTATATGCTTATGTTGGTGAGGGAAGAACTTTACCAGTACCAATGATGAATATTATTAATGGTGGAGCTCATGCAGATAACTCACTTGATTTTCAAGAGTATATGATTATTCCACAAAGAGATACAATTCATGAAAGAGTAAGAGTTGGTGCTGAAGTATTCCATTCTTTGAAAAATGTTTTAAAAGAAAAAGGTTATGCTACATCAGTTGGTGATGAAGGTGGATTTGCTCCTAACTTAAAAAGTAATAAAGAAGGTTTTGAATTAATTACAGAAGCAGTTAAAAGAGCGGGTTATAAGCCATATGATGATGTTTGTTATGCTATAGATGTTGCTGCTAGTGAATTTTATCGTGATGGAAAATATCATTTAGATGGTGAAGGAAAAGTATTAACTACTGATGAGTTAATTGACTATTATAAAGATTTAGTAAATACTTATCCAATTATTTCAATTGAAGATGCAGTTGATGAAAATGATTGGGAAGGATTTAGTAAAGTAACTAAAGAATTAGGTGATAAGATTCAATTAGTTGGAGATGATTTATTTGTTACTAATAAAGAATGTCTTCAAAAAGGAATTGATAACAAAGCTGGTAATGCTATTCTTTTAAAAGTTAATCAAATTGGTACTATTACTGAAACTTTAGAAACTATCGAACTTGCTAAGAGTCATGGTTATAAGACTATTATTTCACATAGAAGTGGTGAAACTGAAGATACTACTATTGCTGATTTAGCAGTTGGTCTAGATTTAGGACAAATTAAGACTGGTTCTATGTCAAGAACTGATAGAATCTGTAAATATAATCAATTAATGAGAATAGAAGAAGAATTAAATAAATAATTATCAGTAAATTAAGGGAAATGCTAAAGATAAGTATCTTGCATTTCTTTTTTTTCTATGGTAGTATAGTGTTGTTTATTCATGGAGGTACATTTATGAAAATTGCATTAGTTATAATATCAATTCTATTAATTATTATTGTTTTGTTACAAAGTAGTAAAGCTGAAGGTGGTGCACAAATTCTATCTGGTAATACTACAGATCTATTTAAGAATCGTAAAGAAAGAGGAGCAGAACTAGTAGTTACTAGAATAACTATGGTTTTAGGACTTGCATTTTTTGTTATTTGTTTAATAGAATCTTTCTTATAAAACATTGACAAATGAAAAAAGTTATGATATTTTACAAGTAAGCACTGATAGGTGTTTTTCTTTTGATAAAAAGAAAGGGAGTTAAAAAATGGCAAAAAAAGAAAAGAACTTAGAAGTTAAAGAGAAAACTACTAAGAAAAAAGAAACAAAAAAAGATGGAATTTGGGCTAAGATAGTTTTATTCTTTAAGGGAGTAAAATCTGAATGGAAAAGAGTTAAATGGCCTACTAAAAAAGAAATGATTAAATATTCTGTAGCAACAATAGTATTGATTGTTGGTTGTTCAGTATTTTTCTATGTAATTGATGTTTTATTAGCATTTTTACATAGCTTAGGTAAATAGGAAGGTGAGATAATGGAAAAGGAATGGTTTGTAGTTAATACTTATTCAGGACATGAAAACAAGGTAAAAGAAAAATTATTAATGCGTGCTGAATCTATGGGAATGCAAGATTATATTTTTCGTGTTATTGTTCCTGAGCAAGAAGAAACAGAAATAAAAGATGGTGTTACTAAAAAAAGAGTTAAGAAATTATTTCCAGGTTATATATTAGTTGAGATGGTTATGACTGATGAAGCTTGGTATGTTGTTCGTAATACTCCAGGAGTAACAGGATTTATTGGTTCAAGTGGAAAAGGAGCAAAGCCTACTCCATTACCACCTCAAGAAGTTGACAATGTCTTAAAAGTTATGGGAATGTCACGTATTGATGTTGATAAAGATTTAACAGTTGGAACAAAAGTTAAAATTATTGGTGGACCATTCACTGGTATGTTTGGTACTATTGAAGAAATTGATAATGAAAATCAAAAGATGGTTCTTAATGTAGACTTATTTGGACAAGAAACTCAAGTTGAAGTTGAATTTGAACAAATATCTAAGGCTTAGTTATGCAATCTCTAGAAGAAAAAATAAAAATTACTAATCTTTTATATAAAGATGCTTTAAAGAGTGGTTGCCTTAATGATATAGAAAAAAAGTTTATTTTAAATACTGCTTATTTGCAATTTTCTACTATTGAATCTAATTTGGATTTAGAAAGCTATAGTGAATTTTATCATAAATTGGATGAAATGAAGAAAAAAATCTTTGTAGATACATCCCTTTATGAAAAATGGCTATTTTCCTGTGAATTTTATTCTCATCAATTGATGAGAGAAGTAAAGGATGGCAAAAACTATGTAGAAATAGTAAGTAGGAATAATGATATTATAAATTTTTTTCAATTATATCAGTTTAAAAGTGAAACTCTATCGTTTTATAAAAATTTGATAATATGTTCGTCAAGTGCAAATGCTCATTTTGTAAAGGATCAAAGACTAGCTTTTAAAAAGAAAACTGTAAATGTTCCAATGAATAATTTAAATGAAGTTTCTAGTATAATTGATGAAAGTTGTATTATGATGGATAAAAATTGCAAAAAATTGCAAAAAATTAAGACAGAGTTCAATAAATGATTGATAAATACTAAAAAGTATGATATTATTTAGGGGCTATATTAAATTTAATATAGATTAAGTGGGAAGCAAAAGTAAAAAAAGCTATTAAGACCACTCGCGAAAACGAGGGAAGAAAGGATGTGTTTTTCGTGGCAAAGAAAGAAGTTGTAAAAAAAGTAGGTTTACAAATTCAAGCAGGAAAGGCTAACCCAGCTCCACCAGTTGGTACTGTACTTGGACCTTTAGGAATTAACTTACAAGAATTTTGTACTAAGTATAATGATGCAACAAGAGATAAAATGGGAGATGTTGTACCTGTTGAAATTTCAGTTTATGATGATCGTAGTTTTGATTTTGTAATTAAAACTCCACCTACAAGTTTCTTAATTAAGAAATATGCTAAAATTCAAAAAGGTTCTGTAAAAGGAAAAAATGAAATTGTAGCTACATTAACTGAAGATCAACTTAAAGAAATAGCAGAAATTAAATTACCAGATTTAAACTGTTATGATGTTGAAGAAGCTAAGAAAATAGTTGCAGGAACTGCTAAAAATATGGGCGTTGCTGTAGAAGAAAATAAGTAATAACATATAGGTTTAGAACCTATGTGGGAGGAAATTAAGCTTTGCTTACCCCGTAAAAACCACATAAGGAGGAATAAAAATGAAGAAGAGAAGCAAAAAATATTGTGAAGCTCTTAAAAAAGTAGAAAAAGGTAAATTCTACACTAAAGAAGAAGCTGTTAAATTAGTAAAAGAAACAAGTGTTACATCATTTGATGCTTCAATTGAAATTGCAATGAGACTTAATCTTGATACTAAAAAAGCAGACCAACAATTAAGAGGAGCAATAGTTTTACCAAAAGGAACTGGAAAAACTACTAAAGTTCTTGTTATTGCTAAAGGAGATCAAGCTAAGGCTGCACAAGAAGCAGGAGCTGACTATGTTGGAGATACTGATATGTTAGAAAAAATCGAAAAAGAAAATTGGTTCGATTTTGATACTATGATTGCTACTCCAGATATGATGCCTTTACTTGGTAGATTAGGACGTGTTTTAGGACCTAAAGGATTAATGCCAAACCCTAAAACTGGTACTGTTACTACTGATGTTGCAAAAGCTGTATCTGATGCTAAAGCTGGTCGTGTAGAATACCGTACTGATAGTTTTGGAAATATTCATGCTATCATTGGTAAGGCTTCATTTACTGATGAAGATTTATTATCTAATATGAATGCTTTTGTAGGACAAATCATTAAGATTAAACCAGCAACTGCAAAAGGTGAATATATTAAAAATATTTCAATTTCATCAACAATGGGTCCTGGAATAAAAATTGATACAAATAGTTTTGACAAATAGTAATTAATAATATATAATAGTGTTAATTTGTTGGTGCCAAAGACAGTAGGTATAAAAATAAATCCTACCGAGGACAACGTTTCGTTAGAAAGTTCTCGAAGTCTTTTGAGAACTTTTTTGCACCTTCAAACTAGATAGGAGGATGTTATGGCAAATAAGAAAATCTTAGAGAAAAAGCAAACAGTAATCGATGAAATCAAAGATAAAGTTAATGATAGCTCTAGTTTTGTATTATTCGATTATCGTGGTTTAACAGATGCTGAAATCAAAGAATTAAGATGTGCTTTAAGAAATGCTGATGCTAATTATAAAGTTTATAAAAACACATTAATGGCAAGAGCTTTCAATGATCTTAACATTGATTTATCATCATCTTTAGAGGGACCAAGTGCTTTTGCTTATAGTAAGGATCAAGTAGCACCTATTAAAGTACTATCTGATTTTGCAAAAGATCATGAAGCTTTAGTATTAAAAGTTGGTGTAGTTGATGGTGAAATAGCTGATACTGAAAAGTTAAAAGAATACGCAACTATCCCATCAAGAGATGGATTGCTTACTATGCTTGCTGGTGGTATGATAGGACTTGTTCGCGACCTATCAATCTGCTTAAATTTATATGGTGAACAAAAAGAAGAAAGTGAAAAATAAGGAGGAAATAAAATGGCAAAATTAACAAGAGATGAATTTATTAGCTCATTAAAAGAAATGAATCTTTTAGAAATTAAAGAATTAGTAGACGCAATGAAGGAGGAATTTGGTGTTGATCCATCTGCTGTAGCTGTTGCTGCTGCTCCAGCTGCTCAAGAAGATCAAGGACCTGCTACTGTTACAGTATCTATTTCTGATGCTGGAGCTGCTAAAGTAGCTGTTATCAAAGTAGTTCGTGAAATTACTGGTCTTGGATTAAAAGAATCTAAAGATTTAGTTGATAACGCTGGTTCTCCAATCAAAGAAAACATTTCTATGGAAGAAGCTAATGAAATTAAAGCTAAGCTTGAAGAAGCTGGAGCTACTGTTGAAGTTAAGTAATTGATGTAAAACAGACACAAAAATAATAAATTAATTTTAGAAAAGGTAGCAATGTGCTATCTTTTTTGTTATCCTAATAATAGGAGGCTTATGACTATGGTTTGTGAAAAATGTAAGAAAAAGATTGATACTTACCCTTGTTATATATGCGGCTATGAAGGAAAAGAAAGTGAAAAACAGGTTTCTTCCTTCTCTATTACAGATATTATTGATCAAGCATTTCATCCTCCATATCAGGATGACTCTAAGAAAGAACTTTTAATAATTTTTCTATCTTGTGTAGTGGGTTTTATTACCTTTTTAGCTAATTTGTTATTCTTTAAAGGTAAAAATTTAACTTTAATGGCATCATATGGAATTAACCCTTATGTTCAGTTACTAGTAGCCATAGTACTTGGAACGTTTTTCTATTATCACCGAAAAGTTTCTTGTCTTACTTCCTTTGTTACTTGTGTAGTTATATCAGCTTTTAATTTTTTTATAACAGCTTTAATGTTGTTTAGTAGAACTTATTCATTTGTTTATTTGATTCTTCTTTATTATTTATTCATGAAAGCTTTTTTTACTTTCTTTATGAAAAAAATATCTAGTTATTGGCTTATACCAACAATATTTATGTATTATGCAATTAATTACTTTTTAATATCATTGACTTTGATACTACTATATTGTTAGATTTAGTAAAATATTGTTAACTAGTAGCAAAAAAGTTAAAAAAATGTTGACGATTTAATAAAAGTATTGTATTATAACCATACGAAAGGAGACAACTGTTTATCTATAATGATGGAAGGTTGTCTTTTTCTTGTTTGGAGTGATAAAATGAGTCACTATTTTGAAAATGACCAAAATTTAAAAAGTCAGTTAAAAAAGACTAGTTGTTCAATCTTTAATAGAGAATTTACTTTCTATACTGATAATGGTGTTTTTGCTAAGAAAGGTGTAGATTATGGAAGTAAGTTATTATTAGAATCAATTAAAGATGAGAACTATAATAACATTCTTGATGTGGGTTGTGGTTATGGAACATTGGGAATAATTTTAAATAAAAAATATAATTGTTATACAACTATGGTTGATGTTAATAAAAGAGCTTTACATTTAACTAAAAAAAATATAATAGAAAATAAGTGTGATAATGTAGAAGTATTTGAAAGTGATGCTTATCAAAATATAGATAAGAAATATGACTTGATAGTTACTAATCCACCAATTCATGCTGGCAAAAAGAAAGTCTATGAGATATTAATGGATGCTAAAAAATATCTTAATGATAATGGCAAACTTTACTTTGTAATTCATAAAGACCAGGGAGCTAAATCAGTAGTAAAAGATTTAAGTGATATTTATAAAATTGAGGTAGTAAAAAAAGATAAAGGTTTTTTCATAATTTTAGCTGAAAACAGTTGACTTGTTGCTAAGATTGTGTTAATAATATAAATTGGCAACGTGTTATTTTTAGAATAACATTTGTACGAAAAATTGTGTATAGGGGTGAAGATGAGTGGCATATAAAATAGTAAAATATGGAAAACATCGTGAAAGAAGAAATTATTCAAAAATAAGAAATACTTATGAATTAAAGGATTTATTGGAAGTTCAAAAGAAATCATATGATTGGTTTATTACTACAGGAATCAAAGAGGTATTTGATGATTTATTTCCTGTGGAAAACTTTTCTGGTACTTTATCTTTAGAGTTTGGTGATTATCATTTTGATAGTCCAAGATATACTATTAAAGAAAGTAAAGACAGAGAAACAACTTTTGCATCTCCTTTAAAAGTTGATGTTCGTTTATTTAACAGAGAAACTGGTGAAGTAAAAGAGCAAGAAATTTTTATGGGTGATATGCCTACTATGACTGATAGTGGTACCTTTGTAATTAATGGGGCAGAACGTGTTATTGTATCACAATTAGTACGTAGTCCAAGTGTTTATTATAATAGAGAGATAGACAAAAATGGTCGTGAGTTAATTACATCTCAAATCATTCCTACACGTGGTACTTGGTTAGAATTTGAAGCAGATGCTAGAGATGTTTTGTATGTAAGAATTGATAGAACAAGAAAGGTAACTCTTACTACTCTTTTACGTGCTTTTGGACTTTCTTCTGATGAAGAAATCTTAAAGATGTTTGGAGAAGATGATTACTTAAAAAATACTATTCAAAAAGATTCAACTAAAAATACAGATGAAGCTTTAATTGAAATATATGAAAAATTAAGACCAGGTGAACCTGCTACTCTTGATTCTTCTAAGAACCAAATTATTACTAGATTCTTTGATGAATTTCGTTATGACTTAGCTAAAGTTGGACGCTATAAGTTCAATAGAAAATTAAATATATTAGATCGTTTATTAAATCAAACATTAGCTGAAGATGTAAAAGTCAATGGTGAAGTTAAATTTAGTAAAGGAACTAAGATTAATAAAGATGTATTCTTAGAATTAAAAGATATATTTGCTGATGGTTATGGTGTTAAAGAAGCAACTATTAATGAAGACTTAGATACTTATAATAAAATTCAAGAAATTAAGATAGTTGATCCATCAGATAAGAAGAAGACTTTAACAGTTATTGGTAATGATCAAACATTAGAAGTTAAGAGATTAACTATTTCTGATGTATATGCTTCAGTATCTTACTACTTAAACCTATTACATGGTGTTGGTAACTTTGATGAAATCGACCATTTAGGAAATAGACGTATTCGTCAAGTAGGAGAACTTTTACAAAATCAATTCCGTATTGGTGTGTCAAGAATGGAACGTGTTATTCGTGAGAGAATGACTACTCAAGAAATGGAAGAGGTAACTCCTAAGACATTAATTAATATTCGTCCAGTAACAGCTGCTATGAAAGAATTCTTTGGAAGCAGTCAGTTGTCACAATTCATGGACCAAACTAACCCAGTTGCAGAGCTTACTAATAAAAGACGTTTATCAGCTTTAGGACCAGGTGGACTTTCTCGTGATAGAGCCGGTGTTGAAGTTCGTGACGTTAATGCTTCTCACTATGGTAGAATTTGTCCAATTGAGTCACCTGAAGGACCAAATATCGGACTTATTACTTCACTTGCAAGTTATGCTAAGATTGATGAGTATGGATTTATAATGACTCCATATCGTAAAGTTGAAAAATGTAAGATAACAGACCATGTAGATTATTTAACAGCTGATGAAGAACAAGATTATATAATCAGTCAATCTACAGTAAATACAAATGAAGATAATGTAATTATAGATAAACAAGTATCTGCTAGATTCCGTGATGAAAATATTCTTGCTAAGCCAGAGCAAGTTGATTATATTGACGTATCACCTCAACAAGTTGTATCTGTAACAACAAGTTGTATTCCATTCCTAGAACATGATGATGCTCATAGAGCTTTAATGGGAGCTAACATGCAACGTCAGGCTATGCCGCTTTTAAAAACAGAAGCTCCTTATATTGGAACTGGTGTTGAACATATTGCAGCAAAAGACTCAGGAGTTTGTATTGTTGCTAAAGCAGATGGTATTGTTTCTTATGTAGATGCTAAGAAGATAAAAGTAAAAACTAAGAATGGTGAAGATACTTACTATTTAGCTAACTTTGAACTAGCAAACTCAGGAATTTGTAATCATCAACGTCCAATTGTTCAAGTTGGTGAAGAAGTAGAAGCTGGTAAGACAATTATTGCTGATGGTAATAGTACTGATATGGGAGAACTAGCTCTTGGTAAAAATGTTACAGTAGCCTTTATGACATTTAATGGTTATAACTATGAGGATGCGGTAATATTAAATGAAAACTTAGTAAAAGATGATAAATATACATCACTTCACTTGGAAGACTATGAAATGCAATGTAGAGAAACTAAACTTGGACCAGAAGAGATTACAAGAGATATTCCAAATGTTAGTGAAGAAGCAAGAAAGAATCTTGATGAAAATGGTATTGTAACTATCGGTACTGAAGTTAAAGAAGGAGATATTCTTGTTGGAAAAGTTACTCCAAAAGGAATGGCCGAATTAACTAGTGAAGAAAAATTATTACATGCTATCTTTGGTGAAAAGACTCGTGAAGTTCGTGATACTTCATTAAGAGTTCCACATGGTGGAGATGGTATTGTTCACGATATTAAAATTTATTCAAGAAAAGATAATGATGAATTACCTGCTGGTGTTTCTAAAGTAATTAGAGTATATATTATTCAAAAGAGAAAGATTCAAGTAGGAGATAAGATGTCTGGTCGTCATGGTAACAAGGGTGTTATTTCCCTTATTCTTCCACAAGAAGATATGCCATATTTACCAGATGGTCGTCCAGTTGATATTATGCTTAACCCTCAAGGTGTTCCATCTCGTATGAACTTAGGACAGATTCTAGAGTTACATATGGGTATGGCTGCTAAGAAGTTAGGTGAATATGTAGCTACTCCAGTATTTGATGGAGCTCACATTTCTGATATTGAAGAAATGATGGAAGAAGCTGGTATGGACAAAGATGGAAAAACAGTTCTATATGATGGACGTACTGGTGAACCATTTGATAATCGTATTTCTGTAGGTATCATGTATATGATTAAATTACATCATATGGTAGATGATAAACTACATGCAAGAAGTACCGGACCTTACTCATTAGTTACCCAACAACCACTTGGTGGTAAAGCTCAGTTTGGTGGACAGCGTTTCGGTGAAATGGAAGTTTGGGCATTATATGCTTATGGTGCTGCTTATACATTACAAGAAATGATGACTGTAAAATCAGATGATGTAGTTGGTCGTGTTAAAGTATTTGAATCAATTGTCAAAGGACAAGAAATAAATGAAGCCGGTATTCCAGAATCATTTAGAGTATTAATGAAAGAATTCCAAGCTTTAGGACTTGATATTTCAATCATAAATGATGAAGGACAAGCTTTAGATTTAAAAGAAATAGAAGAGGCTGAAGAAAAAGCGGAAGCAGAAGAACTTGATAGAGCAACAAGAGAAGCTATAGAAGATAATACCAAAGATATGGTAAAAGAAATTAAAGAAGAAATTATCGAAGATGATGAAGATGATAGTGATTTAATGGAAGGGGATGACGAAGATGATGGAAGTAAATAGATTCGATGGAATTAAGATTGGAATTGCATCTCCAGAAAAGATAAGAGAATGGTCTCATGGTGAAGTTAAAAAACCAGAAACTATTAATTATCGTACTTTAAGACCGGAACGTGATGGACTTTTCTGTGAAAAGATTTTTGGACCTACTAAGGATTTTGAATGTGCTTGTGGAAAGTATAAACGTGTTCGTTATAAAAACATTGTTTGTGACCGTTGTGGAGTTGAAGTTACAAAAGCTAAAGTAAGACGTGAGAGAATGGGACATATTGAACTAGCTAGTCCTGTTTCTCACATCTGGTTCTTTAAAGGCGTTCCATCTCGTATGGGATTAGTACTAGATATGAGTCCAAGAGACTTAGAGGAAGTATTATACTTTGTTAGTTATGTTGTAATTGATAAAGGTAATGCTCCACTTGAAAATAAACAAACATTATCTGAGAAAGAGTATCGTGCTTACTATGAAAAATATGGTAATGGTTTCAAAGTAGGTATGGGTGCTGAAGCTATCAAAGCTTTATTAAAGAAAGTAGATTTAGAGCATGACATTAATGAAATTAATAAAGAACTTGAAACTGCTCAAGGTCAAAAGAGAGTTCGTTTATTAAAGAGATTAGATGTTTTAAATGCTTTCTATCAATCAGGACAAAAACCAGAGTGGATGATTTTAGATTGTATTCCAGTTATACCTCCTGAGTTACGTCCAATGATTCAATTAGATGGTGGAAGATTTGCTACTAGTGATTTAAATGATTTATATCGTCGTGTTATTAACCGTAATAACCGTCTAAAGAAATTAATCGATTTAGGAGCTCCTGGTATCATTATTCAAAATGAAAAGAGAATGCTTCAAGAAGCAGTAGATGCCTTATTTGATAATGGTCGTCGTGGAAGAAGTGTTACAGGTGCTGGAAATCGTCCTTTGAAATCACTTTCTAGTATGTTAAAAGGTAAGCAAGGACGTTTCCGTCAAAACTTATTAGGTAAACGTGTTGACTATTCTGGACGTTCAGTTATCGTTGTTGGTCCATCACTAAAGATGTATCAATGTGGTATTCCAAAAGAAATGGCACTAGAATTATTTAAACCACATGTTATTAATGGTTTGGTAAGCAGAGATATTGCTCATAATATTAAAGCTGCTAAGAGATTGATTGAAAATCAAGACCCAGTAGTTTGGGATATCGTTGAAGATGTAATTAAAGAGCATCCAGTTCTATTAAACCGTGCTCCTACATTACACCGTTTAGGAATTCAAGCTTTCGAACCAGTTTTAGTTGGTGGTAAAGCAATTAGACTACATCCATTAGTATGTCCTGCTTTCAATGCTGACTTTGATGGTGACCAGATGGCTGTTCACGTACCATTATCAGAAGAAGCTCAAGCAGAAGCTAGATTATTAATGTTAGGTTCTAATAACATTCTTCACCCAAAAAGTGGTGATCCGATTGTTACACCAAGTCAGGACATGGTTTTAGGTAACTATTATATTACAATGGAAAAAGCAGGAGAAGATGGAGAAGGACGTGTTTTCAAAGATTGTAATGAAGCTTTAATGGCTTATGAAAGACGTGAAATCACTCTTCACACTCGTATTGTTATACCAGTAGATTCATTTAAATATAAAATATTTACTGAATCACAAAAAGGTAAATACTTAGTAACTACTACTGGTAAAATTAAATTCAATGAAATTTTACCAGATTCATTCCCATATATTAATGAACCAACTGATGAGAATATTCAAAATATTACTCCAAATAAGTATTTCTTACCACAAGGAGCTAATATTAAAGAAGAGATTAGTAAAATGGATTTAGTTAAACCATTTGCTAAAGGAACATTAGAAAAGATAATTGCTCAAGTATTTAAACGTTATAAAACTACTGAAACTTCTGCAATGCTTGATAAAATGAAAGACTTAGGTTTCTATTATTCAACAATAGCAGGTATTACTGTTTCAATGTCAGATATTGCTACAAGTCGTCATAAACAAGAGTTTGTTGATGAAGGACAAGCTATGGTTGATAAAATTAATAAACAATATTCTCGTGGTTTAATTACTGAAGAAGAACGTCATGAAAAAGTTATTGAAACTTGGTATGGAGTTAAAGATAAAGTTCAAGCTGAGCTTGAAGATATCTCTAAAGAACAAATTGATAACCCAATCTTCATGATGATGCACTCTAAGGCTCGTGGTAACATTTCAAACTTTACTCAGGTTGCTGGTATGCGTGGTTTGATGCAGAAGCCAAACGGAGACCCAATTGAAATTCCCGTTCTTTCAAACTTTAAAGAAGGACTTTCAGTATCCGAATTCTTCTTATCTACTCACTCTGCTCGTAAAGGTGATGCCGATACAGCCCTAAAGACAGCTGATTCAGGTTACTTAACTCGTCGTCTTGTTGATGTCAGTCAAGATATGATTGTACGTGAAGAAGATTGTGGAACTGAACAAGGAGTTATGGCTCATGCCTTCATTAATGAAAAAACTGGTTCTGTTATTGAGAGCTTAAAAGATCGTATTGTTGGTCGTTATGCTAGTAAGAAAGTAATAGATCCTAATACAAAAGAAGTAATTATTGATCGTAATGAATTTATTACTGAAGCTCTTGCTGATAAAGTAGTAGCTGCAGGAATAGAAACTGTAGAAATTCGTACAATCTTAACATGTAATACTGAAAAAGGTGTATGTCAAAAATGTTATGGTAGAAACCTTGCAACAGGAAACTTAGTTGAAATTGGTGAAGCTATCGGTGTTATGGCTGCTCAATCAATTGGTGAACCTGGTACACAGCTTACAATGCGTACTTTCCATACTGGTGGTGTTGCCGGTGGAGAAGATATTACTCAAGGTCTTCCTCGTGTTCAAGAGTTATTTGAAGCTAGAAATCCAAAAGGAAAAGCAACTATTGCTGAAATTGATGGTAAAGTTTCTAAGATTACTGAAGACCATGGTAAATTTAAGATTAGCATTACTAACAAATTAGAGACTAAAGAACATGTATCTAATTATGGTGCTAAACTTGCTGTAGAAAAAGGACAAGAAGTTCATTGTGGTGATAAGTTAACTGAAGGTGCTATTAGTCCAAAAGAATTGTTAGCAGTAACAGACCCTATTACAACTCAAGAATACATCTTAAAAGAAGTTCAAAATACTTATCGTTCTCAAGGTGTTGATATTTCTGATAAGCATATCGAAGTTATTGCTCGTAGAATGATTAGTAAGATTCGTATTGTTGATAGTGGAGATACTACATTCTTACCTGGTAGTCTTGTTAATTTCCGTGAGTTTACTGAAGGAAATAAAGAAATTATCATTAAAGGTAAGAAACCTGCTACTGGTCGTCCTATTCTTTTAGGAATTACTAAAGCATCACTTGAAACTGATTCATTCTTATCTGCAGCATCATTCCAAGAGACAACAAGAATCTTAACAGATGCATCTATTCGTGGTAAGGTTGATAAACTTGAAGGACTTAAGGAAAATGTCTTACTTGGTAAACTAATTCCTGCTGGTACTGGTTTAAAACATTATCGTGATGTATCTTACAACTTAGAAAGTGAATTAATGGATGATGAACCATTAGATAAATTAGAAGATGAAATTATGGAGTAGTGTTTAACTACTCTTTTCTTTTGGTAAAAATTATGTTATTCTCTAAATGAGAGGTATCGTTATGAAATATATTAAAGTATTAGTTGTAGTAGGTTTACTTCTAGCATTTTCATTGCTATTTGTATATAAGGACCAGAAAGTAGCAGTTTTAGGGTATCATTCTTTTAGTGAAAATAAAGAAGAAGATATGTTTATTATGCCAATAAATGAGTTTGAAGAACAATTAAAGTACTTAAAGAAGCATAATTATAAAACATTAAGTCTTGATGAATTCTATGATTATTATAAAGGTAAAAAAAAGATTCCTAGAAAAAGTGTTTTAATCACAATGGATGATGGTTATCAATCTAATTATGATTTAGCATTTCCTTTACTAAAAAAATATAAGATGAAAGCGACAGTTTTCTATATTGGTTCTAATGAGACTGGTGAAAATAAAGATTATATGAATAAAGAAACATTGGCTTTAATTAAAAAGAATTATCCTAATATAGAAATAGCATCTCACTCTTATGGACTTCATTATGATAAATCGATAGAAAAAGGAATAGATTATTTAACAGCAGATTTTGATAAAATGGGTGATGTTGTTAATACTAAGTACTTTGCATATCCTTATGGTCATTATAATGAAGATATTATTAAAGTATTAAAAACTAAGAAATATAAAATGGCTTTTGGATTTGGACCTGGTAGGGAACATAGAAAAGCTAGTCGTAGTGATAACATTTATACAATACCAAGACTTAACATTACTAATGGAATGCCACTATGGAAATTTTCTTTTAGATTGATTTTACCTTATTAATGTGAAAAAGTGTCAATAACTATTTTGTCACTTTTCTTTTTATCTAATATTTGTTAGAATAAGAATAGAATAAGAAGGTGTTAGTATGCGTATAGGTGTAGATGTAGATGGAGTATTAAATGATGTGGCTGAATGGCATTTTGCTTACGGTTCTAAGTTTTGTGCAGACCACAATATTAATCGTGGATTTAATCCAAATGGTTATTATATGGAAGAACAATTTTATTTAACAGCTGAGGAGAATAGAGAATTTTGGAGGCAGTACATATTTGATTTATTATTAGCAATCCCACCACGTCCTTTTGCAACTGAAGTGATTCATAGATTAAGACAAGATGGACATGAAGTATTTATTTTAACCGCTAGAGATAATCAATATTTAACTAATCAGTATGATGGCATGAGTGATTTTTATGTAAAACATTGGTTAAATAAATATAATATTGAATATGATGGTATAATAACGGGTACTACTAATAAAAAGGAAAAATGTATAAATGGGAAATTTGATATTATGATAGAAGATAAGAAAACTAATGTTGATATGATTAGTAAAATTATCCCAGTCTTTGTTTTTGATGCCCCATATAATCAGACTTGTAGTGGTACTAACGTGATAAGAGTTTACTCTTGGTATCAAGTATATCAAGAGATTACAGAAAAGTTTGCTCCAGTAGAAATATTATAAGGGGGAAAGATTATGAAACTAAATAATAAAGGTTTTGGTATGGGAACATTAATTTTCTTTATATGTTTATTCTTTGTAATATTACTTGCTGTAACTTATATAGCATATACAAATGGGATAGAAAAGAAAGACAATAATAGTAATTCTATACCAGAAATTAGAGAACCAGCGAATGAATAAGAAAGGAAGAGATACAAGTGCGAGTAGCAATTAATGGTTTTGGAAGAATAGGAAGACTAATTTTTAGAATAATGGATCAAGATAGTGATTTTGAAATAGTTGCTATTAATGATTTAACGGATGCTGAACAGTTAGCATACTTATTAAAATATGATACTGCTCATCGTCCTTATAGAAAAGATGAAATATCTTTTGATAATGATATGCTTATTGTAGGAGATAAAAAAATAAAAGTTTTAAGTGAAAAAGACCCATCATTATTACCATGGAAGGAACTAGATATAGATTTAGTTTATGAATGTACAGGATTATTTACTTCTCTTGAGAAAGCCAATGCTCATATAGAAGCAGGAGCTAAAAAAGTAGTTATATCTGCACCAGCTAAAGGTGATGTTAAGACGGTAGTATACAATGTAAATGAAAATATCTTAGATAAAGATGATAAAATTATTTCTGCAGCTAGTTGTACTACTAACTGTTTAGCACCAGTTTTAAATGTTATCGAAAAAGAATTTGGAATAGAAAGTGGTTATATGACTACAGTTCATGCTTATACTAATGACCAAGCAAATCTAGATGTTGCTCATAAAAAAGGTATATATGCAAGACGCGGTAGAGCTAGTGCAGCTAATATAGTACCAACTAGTACAGGAGCAGCTAGTGCTATTGGAAAAGTAATACCTTCACTTGATGGAAAACTATCAGGAATGGCAATGCGTGTTCCAGTGATAACTGGTTCAGTTGTTGATTTAGTTTTAAAACTAAAAAAGAATGTTACTAAAGAAGAGATAAATGAAGTCTTAAAAAATAATCAGAATGAAACATTAGGATATACTACTGACCCAATTGTTTCTAGTGATGTGATTGGGATGAGTTATGGCTCTTTGGTAGATGGGCTATTAACCTCTGTTAATAAAACTGATGATATGGAACTTGTTAAAATAATAGCTTGGTATGATAATGAGATGAGTTATTCTTATCAAATGGTAAGATGTGCTAAATACTTCTTAAGTTTATAAATTTTAGGGAAAAGCCTAGCTTTTCTTTTTTTCTTCTTAAAAAAATGTTATACTGTCTTTAGGGTGAGTTGGCAATATGAAAAAGACAATAAGAGATTTTAATTTAAAAGATAAAAAAGTAATCATAAGATGTGATTTTAATGTCCCTATAAAAGAGGGGAAAATAATAGATGATACAAGAATTAAAAATAGTTTAGAGACTATTAAATATGCAATAGATAAGAATGCTAAAGTAATATTACTTAGTCACTTAGGAAGAATTAAGGAAGAAAGTGACAAATTAAAAAATAGCTTAGACATAGTGGCTAAAAGACTTAGTAAACTACTTAATAAAAAAGTAACATTTGTAGATGAGGTAGTAGGTGAAAAAGTAGAAACTGCTATTTCGAAAATGAAAGATAAAGATGTTATCTTACTACAAAATACTAGATATGAAGACTTAGATGGTAAAAAAGAAAGTAAATGTGATTTAGAATTTGCCAAGCAATTAGCAAGTTATGGTGATATATTTATTAATGATGCTTTTGGTACTATTCATAGAGCACATGCCTCAAATTATGGAATTAGTAAGTATCTAGAAAGTGGTATTGGCTTTCTAGTAGAAAAGGAATTAGAAAAGTTATCTATCTTAAATAATCCTAAAGACCCATTTGTTATTATTATGGGAGGAGCTAAAGTAGCTGATAAGATTGGAGTTATTGATAACTTATTACCAAAGTGTGATAAATTACTAATTGGTGGAGGAATGGCTTTTACCTTCTTACAAGCGGAAGGCTATGAAATAGGAAATTCGATTCTTGATGCAGATTCACTAGAATACTGTCAAAAATTATTAAAAGAGTATCCAGATAAAATAGTCTTACCAATTGATGTTGCTTGTAGCACAGAATATAAAGATAGTGATAAAAGAATAGAAAAAGATATAAATGGGATAGACTTTCATGAGATGGGCTTAGATATTGGGGAAAAGACTCTTAATCTTTTTGAAAAATATTTAGAAGAGGCAAAGACTGTCTTTTGGAATGGACCATTAGGCGTATATGAATTTTCTCTTTATGCTAAAAATACTGATAAATTATTAAACTACTTAGGAAAAAGTAAAGCTAAAGTAGTACTTGGTGGTGGGGATATTGTAGCAGCAGCTAGTAAACTTTCGATAACTGATAAATTTTATCATGTTTCAACCGGAGGGGGAGCTACTTTAGAATATCTTAGTGGCAAAGAATTACCAGGACTTGAAAATATAGAAGAAAAAGAGGCATAAAGATGAATAAGAGATATGTAGAAGTAGTAACTAATAAAGACTTAAATAAAATAGAGGCATTAAATGATTTTTGCCTTCATAATGATATAGAAAATGTAAGTAAAAATATTTTAGCTAGTAAAGAGTTATCACCAGTTGTTTTTGAAGATTATTTGGCTTACTTTGATAATGATAAAGTAATAGATTACTGTTTTATTCATGGTGAGAAAGATTTAGGAAGAGGATTTTTATCATTTCCTTGTACACTAAAACCAAGAAAAAGTACTACTTTTGTTGAAATATCTACTGATTATGCCTTTTCTAAGGGACTTGATGAAGTGTCTATTATGACTAAAGATAATAATTTAAAAAATATTTTAGATAAGATGGGGTTTATTTCCTTAGGAACATATAATGATATGTCATCTTATGTTTTGGGAAGAGAAGATAAAGAGAAAGGGAAAATAATGGTATGAAAAACTTAAAAAGAAATAGTTTTATTATTCTACTTGTAACATTATTTGTTTTATTCTTAGTACTTAAAGATGACTATAAGAATATTATTGCTATTATTACAACTATGGATATGAAATTTGTTATTATAGCAGTTATTCTTTATCTTGCTTATCTTTTCTTTCATACTTTAGTAAACTACTTATGGGTAAATGAAAAAGAAAAATTATCATTACCACAAGCCTTTCAACATATGGTTATTACCCAGTTCTTTAATGGAATTACCCCTTTTTCTACAGGTGGACAACCAATGGAAATATATATGTTAAAGAATCATGGCTTTCGTTATACTAAAGCGACTAATGTTATTATGCAAAACTTTATTGTTTATCAATTAGCACTTGTTATCTTTGGGTTGTTTGCTGTTATCTATAATTTTATTACTGGTGTATTAGTTTATAAAAGTGTCTTAACTACACTTATTATTCTAGGATTTTTAATAAATACTGTAGTAGCAGTTGTTATGTTGTTTGTAGCTACTAGTAAAAAATTTACAAAATCACTATTAAATATCATTACTAAACTAGGTAATAGTTTGCACTTTATTAAAAATAAAGAAAAGTTCTTAGCTAAATGGGAAGAAAGATTAGAAGACTTTCATGACTGTACTAGAGAAGTTAAGGAAAAGAAAGGATTATTTGTATTAGGAATTATCCTAAATCTTATTAGTTTAACTTGTTATTATGCTATTCCTTTATTCTTAGTTTATAGTCTTCATGATTATAACTCTATGACATTCTTTACTTCAATAGTAGCTAGTGCTTATGTTTTAATAATTGGCTCTTTTGTTCCTATTCCAGGTGCTACTGGTGGAATTGAATATGCCTTCTTAGAAATATTTTCTAGTTTTCTACCAACTAACAGTGTTAGAGCAGTTATGATAATTTGGCGTTTTATTACATATTATTTAGGAATGATACTAGGTGGTATCTTGTTTAGTTTTCATAAGGAAGGTGAGATAGAATGCGAATAGGACTTTTTACAGATAGTTATCCTCCGTATATAAATGGTGTATCTACTAGTGTTGAGACTTTAAAATATGCTTTAGAAGCAGAAGGACATATTGTCTATGTTGTGACTGTTGGTCAAGATGCGACTACTTATTCTTATGATGAAGAAAAACATATATTAAAAGTACCAGGTGTACCTTTAGGAATATATGATTATAGGGCTGCTAGTATCTATCCTTTAAAAGTTATTAAAAAGATTAGGTCATGGAACTTAGATGTAATTCATTCACAGACAGAATTATGTATGGGTATCTTTGCTAGACTTTTAGCTAAACAGTATCATATACCTCTAGTACATACTTATCACACTATGTATAAAGACTATACTTATTATGTTTCTAGAAATCATAAATATTTTGATATGGGATGTAAGAAAGCAGTTGAATACTTAAGTAAGTTTTATTGTGATAATACAGCAGATGCATTTATTGTACCAACGATTAAAACTTATCATTTATTTAGAAATGAGTATCATTATAATAAAGAAATATATATAGTACCGACTGGTATTGATTCATCAAGATTTAATAAAGAAAATGTCGATATGTTAAAAGTCAGTGAAATGAGAAAAAAACTAGGCTATAAGAAAAATGATTTTGTTTATTTATTTGTAGGTAGAATGGCTCAAGAGAAGAATATCTTATTTTTATTAGATACGATGAAGGAAATTAAGAAGGAAAAAAGTAATATAAAACTTTTACTAATTGGAGATGGTCCTGATAAAGATTTGTATGATAAGAAGATGAAAGAGATGGGACTTACTGATTGTGTTAAATTCTTTGGTTCTGCTCCATGGAGTGATATGCCATTATACTATCATGTTTGTCAGGCTTTCGTGACGGCATCTGTTACAGAGACTCAGGGATTAACAGTTATTGAATCTTTAGCAGCTGAGAAACCGGTACTATGTATAGAAGATGAAGCTTTTCACACAATGATTGTGGATAAAATGAATGGGATGTTCTTTGATGATGTTTCAACCTGTGCAAAAGAAATGTTAGAGTTAGCAGCTGATAAAAAAGAGTATAATTCTTTGCAGAAACAAACGAAAAGTTCGATTAAAGCTTATTCATTATCATCATTTGCAAGTAGTGTATTAGATGTCTATAAAGTAGCAATAGATAACTTTAATAATAAAAAAGACTTTCCTAATATAATTCACAATACTGTTAAGAAGATATTTGATAAGAAGGAGGATTAGTAGTGAAGATTATTTTAAATCATAAAAGTAATTTAACTTATCAAGAGATAATTGACTATTATAATGAGTATAAAAAGCTAAAAACTAAGCATGATTTAGTTGTTTGTCCTACAACTTGTTATTTACCTATTTTTAAAGATGTAGTCTTAGGTAGTCAAGATATTAGTCCTTATAAAATGGGAAGTTATACTGGTGAAGTATCAGGAGAAGCTTTAAAATCATTAGGGGTTAAATATGTCTTTATTAATCATAGCGAAAGAAGACATTTTAATAATGAACCGTTAGAACTCGTAAAAGAAAAATTAATAAGAGCCAAGGAAGTCGGATTAATACCAATTCTTTGTGTAGGAGAAGAATCTTTAGAAGATGCTATTAGTGTATTAACTCATGATTTAAATTATTTACTAAAAGACTTAACTTTTGATAATTTATATATATCTTATGAACCTTGTTATGCGATAGGTTCAGGTAATATTCCTAGTAGAGAAAAACTGGTGACAGTATTTAACTATTTAAAAGAAAAATATAACTATCCATTATTATATGGAGGTAGTGTTTCAGTTGATACTATAGAACAATTAAAAGATATTCCCTATTTAGATGGAGTGCTACTAGGAAAAGCTAGTCTTAAAGTGGAAGATGTTAGTGAATTTATAAAAAAACTATAAAGAGAAATTCGACAAAATCTCTCTTTTTTTGCTCTATCATTTTTTTATTTATTGTTATATAATAAAATTGCGTAAGGTAGTATTGATGCGTGGTAGTATATGGAAGGAGAATTTATGAAAAAAACCAACGTGTTGATGATTGATGACAACATAGAACTAGTAAACATGGTGAAGGAATATTTTAATGATAATGATGAGGTGTCTATCACACTTACTGCTCATGATGGAGTAGAGGGTTTAAAATTAATTTTAGAAAGAGAAAATGAATATGATGTTGTATTACTTGATCTTATTATGCCTAAGAAAGATGGTATGCATATCCTAAGAGAATTAAAAGAAAAGAATATAGTTAAAAAGATTATAGTATTAACATCATTTAATGCTCAGAATGTTATAAGAGAAGCTAGTGAGCTTGGTATAAGTTATTTCATTTTAAAACCTTTTGAGTTAGTAGAACTAGAAAAGAGAATCTTAGAATGTAATAGTGATAGTAGTTATAGTAAGAAAACAATTGATATGCGATATAACAATTTACAAGTATCAATTACTAAAATTTTACATGAGTTAGGTGTGCCATCTCATATTAAAGGTTATCAATATATAAGAGAAGGAATAGCAGTTTTATTTGAACATCCTGATGTAGTAGGTGGGATAACTAAAGAACTTTATCCTGATATAGCATCTAAATATGATACAACAGTATCAAGAGTGGAAAGAGCGATAAGACATGCTATAGAAGTTAGTTGGAATAGAGGTAATTGGCAGTTGATGGAAGAAATATTTGGACATAGTGTTGATATAGATAAAGCTAAACCAACTAATTCAGAATTTATTGTAACAGTAGCAGATAAACTTAGATTAGAGTTTCATCAAGATGCCGTTAGAAACTAGTATTAGACCTTTTAATCTAATGCTTTTTTTGTTTTTTCATTGACTTTAAAGAACTAATAAACTATACTTAAACTGTATTAAATATGTGAGGTGAATACAATTTATGGAACGAAAAATAGAAAAATTCTTTTTAAGATGGAGGGAAGATAAGATAAGAAAACCACTATTATTATTTGGACTTAAACAAATAGGTAAAACTTATACTGTCTTAGAATTTGGTAGAAAAAACTATAAAAATATTGCTTACTTTAATACCTTACATAATGAAGAGTTATTAAAAATATTTAAGAAGGAACGTTCTATTGAACGACTTGTTAAAATTCTATCAGAGTTTTCTGATGTATCAATAGAGAAAAATGAAACCTTGATTGTATTTGATAATATTGAAGATGAAGAAATAATTAAAGGAGTAAAATTATTTGGTTTTGATAGAAATGATTATCATGTAATGGCTATTACCTCAAGAAGAGAAAACTTACTAAAATTTAGTGGGGAAGAACTACAATATAAGTTTATGACGGAAATGGATTTTGAAGAATACTTGTGGGCAAGAGATGAGAAAGAGTTAGCTGACCTTATTAGAAAAGCTTATCAAAATAAAAAGGCTTGCTCTAAACATGCCAAGATAATGGATTTATTCTATGATTATTTATTAACTGGTGGTTTTCCAGAGGTAGTTAAAGAATCGTTTCAAACTGTTAGTAGAGGTTACTATGAGAGTGTAAAAGAAAAAGTAACTGAAATACTTAGAACTTTCTTAACAGAGTGTGATAATTTAATAGATATCCCAAGAGGATTAGAAGTGTTAGATAGCATACCTAGTCAATTAGCTAAAGAAAATAAAAAGTTTCAATATGGAGTTTTAGGATATGGTAGAAGAGCTAAGGAATATGAAAATGTTATTAAATATTTAGTTAGTAATCAACTACTTTATAGAAGTTATAAAATAAGAACGATAAAATCACCGTTATCAAGTTGTCGAGAATTAGATAGTTTTAAACTTTATTATCCTGATGATGGTATTTTATCAGGCAGATATCATTTAACTAAAAAGCAACTATTAGAGAAAGCTGATTTAAAATATGCTCTTTTTGAAAATCATATCGCTCATACTTTATTTGAAGCTGGTTATTCATTGTATTATTATCAGTCAGAGGGAAAAGCTGAGGTTAACTTTGTCATTCAAAATAGAATGGGTAAAGTTATTCCAATAGAGATAGTTAAACAGGGTTCTAAATCTAAGAGTTTATCTGTCTTTATGAAAAAGTATGTAGTAACAGATGCTTATAGAATTACAGAAAATAATTTTTCAGTAAAAAAGGGTGTATATTATTTACCAATCTATGCAGTCTTTTGCTTAAATGAACAAATATATTAGAAAGAAGGATATAAATGAAAAAAGTTTTATTAACAATAATAGATGGATTTGGTTATCGTGAGGAAGAAAAAGGTAATGCAGTGATAAAGGCAAATCCTAAAAATATAATTTCTTTGTGGAATAAATATCCACATACAACATTAGAAGCTAGTGGAGAAGCAGTTGGTCTTCCTAAAGGTCAAATGGGAAATAGTGAAGTAGGACACTTAAATATTGGGGCAGGAAGAGTAGTAGATCAACCACTTATGCAGATTAATCATGCTATAGAAGATGGTAGTTTCTTTAAAAATGAAGTTCTTTTAGATGTGATTAACCATTGTAAGAAAAATAATTCAGATTTACATTTATTTTGCTTACTTAGCGATGGAGGAATTCATTCACATATAAATCATTTATTTGCTGTTTTAGAGTTATGTAAAAAAGAAGACTTTGCTAATGTTTATGTTCATGCTTTTCTTGATGGACGTGATACCTTACCTAATGTAGCTTTAAAATACTTAGATGAGTTGGATGCTAAAATAAAAGAACTTGGTATTGGTAAATTAAGAGATGTATCAGGTAGATATTATTCTATGGATAGAGAAAGAATGTGGAACTTAACTAAAGAGTATTATGATTTATTAGTACATAATGAAGGAGAAAAGATTTCATCTTATAAAGATTATATTAATTCATCTTATGAAAAGGGAATAATGGATGAGTTTATTGTTCCGGCAAGACTAATGGATGAAGGAAATTTAAAAGAAAATGATGGAATGATAATGGTAAACTTTAGACCTGATAGAATTACCCAATTATTTACGGCTATAACTAATAAAGACTTTAAAGAGTTTCCAAGAGTTGACTTTAAAAACACTAAGTTAGTAACAATGATGATGCCTGAACATACAGTTATTTCAACACCAGCTTTTCCACCGATGCATCTTACTAATACTTTAGGAGAATATGCAGCATCTAAGGGACTTAAGGTTTTAAGAATAGCAGAAGCTAGTAAATATCCACATGTTACTTATTTCTTTGATGGTGGTGAAGAAAAAGATTTACCTAATACTGATAAAATTATAGTTCCAAGAAAAGATGTTGCTACTTATGATTTATATCCAAAGATGAGTGCTTATGAAGTAGCAGATAAATTGATTGATGTAATGGATAAGTATGATTTGATTATTTTAAACTTTGCTAATTGTGACATGGTTGGACATACTGGTAAATTTGATAAAGTAGAAGAAGCAGTTAAAGCAGTGGATGAGAATATTAAAAGACTATATGACACTGCCACTAAAAAAGGTTTTACTATGTTTATAACAGCAGATCATGGTAATGCTGAGATAATGATTGATGATAAAGATGAGGTTATTACATCACATACTACCTCTCCAGTTCCATTTATAATAACTGATGATAATATAGAAAAAATTAGTAGTGGTAAATTAGGAGATATTGCTCCAACTATTTTAGATTATATGGGGTTAGATATCCCAAAAGATATGACAGGTAATCAATTGATTTAGTTTAGAATTTTGTATAATAATAAATATTATTTTATAAGAACTGTTATCAATATAAAAAGAAAAGAATAAATTTTGTCAAAAAATGTTGACATTATTATTAAAGACTGGTATAGTGATAACAACACCGAAGAAAACGGTGTAAAATTGTGCTAAAAAGTTGTAAAAAAAATATAAAAAAAGCTTGACATAGTGATTCGAGTTTGTTATATTAATAACGCAGCTTGAAAAAAGCAACAATGTTCTTTGAAAACT
>CAVLCG010000002.1:0-5708 GCA_963661445.1 bacterium
TGGAGTATTAATGGTGGACAATATATTCTTACATTGAGAGCAAAAGAAGAAAGCAATTTATGGGATGAAGATGTTAAAAAAAGAATATTAGCATTATGCTAATACCCCTTAAAAAAATTTACGCCCATGGTGACTATAGTGTATTGCAATTTATATATAAAGATGGTAAAATAAATGCAATAATAGATTTTGTTTCAGCTTGTAAAATGCTAGTTGTATGGGAAATAATCAGATTTTATAGCTATATAGACTCGAAGGCAAAAGAGGGGAAAATTGATATTGATAATTTAGTTGAATATGTGAGAACCTTTACCAGTTAAGTTAAATTAAATAAGTATGATTATAAGTTTATGTCATATTTATATTTAGTTCAACTTCTTGCAAGTAAATTTGGATATAAACAGTATATTACAGATAATTCAAAAACAAATTTGTTAGATTTTGCTTTGTTGAACAAGATTGTGTAAATTCTTATTTTAAAGCGAAATAGTCAATATTCTAATGAAAAAATATGTATAGGAGGAAAAATGAAAAGGATTATAGTAGCTATCGGTGGTGGAGAAAATGGTAGATTATTAAAAAATGGAGTATATGCTTCTTATGATACAGAAAAAATAGATAAAGAGATAGTTAGTCTAACAAATAAGAAAAATCCAAATTATTTATTTATAGGTCATGCTCTGTTTCCTAACACTTGTTTTGAAGAAAGTTATTATCAAACAATGACTAAAATATATGGTGATATGTTAAAGTGTAATTGTGATATATTATACTCAAATGAACTAACTGATTTATCTATTGTTGAAAAAAAGTTATCATGGGCTGATATCATATATGAGGGTGGAGGAAACACTGCTAATATGATTGACTTATGGCAAAAAACTGGGTTTGATAAAAAACTATTTAATGAATGGAGTAAGGGAAAAATAATTTGTGGTATATCAGCAGGAGCTGTTTGTTGGTTTAAATCTGCAAATTCAGGCTCAAAAGAAAATTCATTTACTCCTGTAGAATGTTTAAATTGGTTAAATTATCACTTTACCCCTCATTGTGATGAAATAGGAAGAAAAGAATCAACAAAATTACAACTTAAAGATAAAGATGTTATTGGAATAATGATTTCTAATGGGTGTGCCATAGAAATAGTAGATAATAAATTCAAAATAATAAAGGAATCTCCTAATAGTAAAGCTTATAAAGTATTTTGGAAAAATAATGAATATTATGAAATTGAACTAAATAATTTAACTATGGAAAAAATTGATGAATTATTATAATGACTTGATGGTATAAACTACTTGTAACTTGATTTAAATAGTGTTGGAATACTTGAATGTTATTTAAGACAATGACTAAACTTATTTACTAGTGGAATTATAAATTATGCTTTAAATATAGAATATAAAAAAATAAAGGTAAACAAAAATTGAGCATAATAAAATTTAAACCTAGTATACTAATACTGGATATACGAAATTGACATTTTCAGAAAAATGTCGTATATGCATATTGCACTGAAAAGTGTGAAAATGTTTTTCGCTTCTGGATGGTGCGAGTAATAAATGATTCCAGGCGACAATGTTTTTCGCTTCCAGGTGGTGCGACTAATAAATGATCCTGGTTGAAAATGTGAATAACTTCATCAAACGATGGAGTTTTCTTTTTGTTTATAATAAAAATTTTGTGATGTTTTAATAGGAAACGAGTATAAGTTAAATATATTATTTAGATAAAACAAACCAATAAGACTAGAAATAAATATGGCTTTATAGTTATGTGCAGTGGTATAATATATACTATATTGGAGGTGCTTTATTTTAGAAAATAAGCTTAGGATTACTAATTCAGTTGAACTTGCAAAAGAAGAAGAACGTATTACAAAAGCCAAGACTTTAGAATTATTTGATACTAATAATATTCTACATATAAAATGGAAGAATTAAATAATATATAGAAGGATGATATTATGAATATATTAATTATTGAAGACAATAAAAGTAAGTATAAAAACTTAGAAGATACTCTTAATAGAGTATTAGATAATCCATTTATAACTTGGGAGCAATCAAGAAATAATGGATTAGTAGCAATTAAAGAGCATAACTTTATAAATGATAATGAATTAGTACCATTTGATATGGTTATTTGTGATAATTATTTACCAGTATATGATGATGAATATGAAACAAAACCATTTGGTAAATATATAGTAACAAGAATAAGAAAAGTCTTAAATCTTACTGATTTACCAATTGTAATGTGTTCATCAGAAGATGTAGGTGAATTCGATTATAACTATAAGATTAGATATGATTCATCTGTTATTATGGATGAAATATTTAAAACTATAATTGATGACATTGTTGCCAAGAAAACTAGTACGGTATTAATTAAAAAAAATAATAATGTTAGGTGATAAGAATGGAATATTGGAATTTGTATGATTATGAAGGAAATAAAAAGAAAAAGTTAGCAATTAGAGGAACAAAACTGAATGATGATGATTTTCATTTGGTTGTTAATGTTTGGATAATGAATGATAAAAATGAGTTTTTAATAACACAACGCTCTCTTAACAAAAGTCATCCTCTTATGTGGGAATGCACTGGTGGGTCAGCCTTAATTGGTGAAACTTCAAAAGAAGCTGCTATTAGAGAGACTAAAGAGGAACTTGGAATTGATGTTTCAGAAAGTGAAGCAACTCTTATTGGTAGAACTAGAAGATATTATAAAAACTGTCCTGATATATTAGATGTATGGCTTTTTAAGACTAGTGTATCTCTTAATGATGTTAGTATTCAAATAGAAGAGGTAAATGATGTTATGTGGGCTTCTTCTAAAGAAATAAAGCAACTATTTCTAGAAGGTAAATTTGAAGCTAATGCTATGTTTAATAAAGTTATAAATATTAATAGTAAAAAAGAAATATACTATGTAGGATTTAATGCTAATAATGCTATTTGTAATGAAGGTTTTTTAACTGGTTCTATTACTCTTAATCCTAATAATGAAAAGGGTAATATTTATTATTCTAAAGATATGATTAAAAAGAAAGATACTGATGAATTTAAAAAAGAATATAAAGAATTTATTATTAAAAATATGTCTAGAATTACAAAGAACAATCCTGATGCTAGTTTTTTGGCTTTTAATAAAAAAATTAAGGACTTGTTAAGTGATCAAACACAGTTTGATATTACTTTTGAAAAAGATTATGCTCTAATAGATAAGATTAATGATAAAAAATATATAAGAGATTTAATCAAAGATAGAGTGCCTGTTATAAAGACTATTTGGATAGATAAAAAAATTTCTTATGCTGATGCTAAAAAAATAACTAAAAGTCAAAAATTTGTTATGCAAGGTAGGATAGGAGCAGGAGGTAATAATACTTATTATATTGATAGTTTAGAAAAATTTAATAAATATAGTGATTATCTTGATAATAAATATTTTCTTTCTAAGTATCTTGATAATATTCCTGTTAATATTACTTTAGTAATTGGTAAATATGAAACAATAAAATTACCAATTTCTGTTCAGTTAATTAAACAAACAAATGATAGATTTAAATATGTTGGAGCAGACTTTATTTATGCTAGAGAATTGGATGATAAAGCTATTAATAAGATTGATGATTATGCAAATATTATTGCGTTAGAACTAAAAGAATTAGGTTATCAAGGAATAGTTGGAATTGATTATATTATTGATAACAATGATAATGTTTATTTTATGGAACTTAATCCAAGGTTTCAAGCATCTTCTTTTATCATAAATAAGTATTTAGAAAAATATTGTTCTACTAATTTAGCAGAGTTACACTATTTAGCAATCACTAACAAGTGTATGGGAAATAATTATTTAGATAAAATTGATAAAAGTTTTGTAAATTGTTATTCAAATAAAGATTATAATGAATATAAGTATGCTAAAAAAGTAATAAATGGTTACTATTCAAAAAATAAAGATTCATATTTTAGAAAAGTATTTGATTATTCCATTCTAAAGAATAGTAATTTTGAAAAGAGAAAAAGGGATAAGTGAAAACGGTGTAAATATTATAATTTTCTTTCCTTTTTTACCGATTATTGTTAGAATGATTGTAGGAGGATTGATAATAATGAAATTTTTAGTTACAGGAGGAGCAGGATTTATTGGTAGTAATTACTTACACTATGTAGTTAATAAATATAGTGATGACTATTTTGTTTGTTTAGATGCTTTAACTTATGCGGGAAATTATAATAATATAAAAGATTTAGAGGAAAAGGATAATTATAAGTTTGTTCATGGTGATATTACTGATAGAGAGTTTGTATATGACTTATTTGAGAAAGAAAAGTTTGATGTAGTAATAAATTTTGCAGCAGAAAGTCATGTTGATAATTCTATTAAAGATCCAGAAGTGTTTTTAAGAACTAATATAATTGGAACAGAAGTGTTGATGGATGCTTGTCTAAAATATAATGTTTCTAGATATCATCAAGTGTCAACTGATGAAGTATATGGTGATTTACCACTTGATAGAAAAGATTTACTATTTACTGAAAGTACCCCAATTCATACCTCAAGCCCATATTCAACTAGTAAAGCTAGTGCTGATTTGTTAGTAGGAGCCTATCATAGAACTTATGGTCTAAATACAACTATTAGTCGTTGTTCTAATAACTATGGACCTTATCAGTTTCCAGAGAAGTTAATACCACTTACTATTTCCAAAGCCTTAAAAGATGAAAAAATACCAGTCTATGGAACTGGTGAAAATGTTAGAGATTGGATTCATGTAATAGATCATAATATAGGGGTTGATTTAATTGTTAGAAATGGTAAGAGTGGAGAGGTATATAATCTTGGTGGGCACTCTGAGCGAACTAACTTAGAAATAGTTAAAATAATATTAAAACAATTAGGTAAGAGTGAAGACTTAATAGAGTTTGTAGCAGATAGAAAAGGTCATGACTTAAGATATGCCATAGACTCTAGTAAAGTAGAGAAAGAACTAGGATGGGAGAGAACTTATACTTTTGAAAAAGGTATAGAAGAAACTATTAACTGGTACTTAAATAATGAAGAATGGTTAAATGCTATTAAAGATGGTAGTTATAAAACTAGCTATAAGGATTAAAAACTAAAACTATTTGCAAAATAATACTTGTAAATAGTTTTTTCTATGTTATATAATGAAGAAGAATTATTAAAAAGGTAGTGAGTGATATGGCTAAAAAAAAGAAGAATAAGAATAATAAAACTAATACTAGAATAATTACAAAAAATGAAATAAATAAATTATTAGAAGATAATAATCTTATAGAAAAAAATAATAATGAAGAAATTAAAGAAGAAAAAACACCAAAGAGAATAGAGAGAAATGAGTCTCTTTATACTGATGAAGAAGAAATAGTTGATAATAAAGAAGAGACTATTATAGATAAAGAAATAGTAAATGAGATAGAAGATGCGAAAGCTTTAAATGAAAAAATTGAAGAGGAGATAAAAGAACAGGATTCTTTTAAGGAAGACTTATCAGAAACTAAACAACAAAAGTTTAATTTTGAAGATAATCAAGTAGAAGATGAAATGGATATGAGTTTCTTAACAAAGAAACCTAGAAAGAAAAGTACTGATATAGTAGAAAAAAAAGTATACTCTAAATCTTTAATAATAGTTATTATTATTCTTATAGTTTGTTTCTTAGGATTTATTAT
>CAVLCG010000002.1:5718-47503 GCA_963661445.1 bacterium
TCATTATACTACTTTTAATCATCATAAAGTAAAAGTTGTTACTAAGATTAAAGAGGTAGAAAAGGTACCTGATAATTATTTATTCTTAGGAGACTCTATCACTGATTTCTATGACCTTGATAAGTATTATCCGGATTTACCAGTAGTTAATAGTGGAATAAGTGGTAATACAACTGATGATATATTAAATAATATGAAAAAAAGGGCATATCAATATAATCCTAGTAAAGTATTTTTATTAATCGGTACTAATGATCTTACTCGTGATAAATCTAATGAAGAAATAGTAGAAGGAGTAGAAAAGATAATTGAAGAGATAAAAGAAAATAGACCAAAAGCAGAAATATATTTAGAAAGTATTTATCCAGTCAATTATTCGTTGTCTCCTAAGATGGTTAGTGTTAGAAAAAATGATGATATAAAAGAAATAAACAAAGAGTTAAAGAAGTATTGTAAGAAGAATAGAATAACTTATATAGATATGTATGACTTATTAAAAGATGATGATGATAATTTTGATAGTATATATACTAATGATGGACTTCATCCTAATGATGAAGGATATGAAGTTATAACTAAAGAGATAAAGAAATATTTAGATTAGTAATGGGGGAATATTATGAAAATAGCAGTAGCAGGTACGGGATATGTTGGTTTATCGTTAGCAACTCTTCTTAGTACTAAGAATGAAGTTAAAGCTTATGATATAGTAGAAGAAAAAGTTAATAAAATTAATAAGAGAATATCACCAATTAAAGATAAGGAAATAGAAGAATGTTTTAAAAATAAAAAACTTAATTTAAAAGCTACTACTGATTATAGGGAAGCATTTAAAGATGCATCGTTTATAATTATTAGTACACCGACTAATTATGATGAGGTGACAAACTATTTTGATATATCAAGTGTTGAAGATATTATAGAAAAAGTTATCTCTATTAATAAAGATGCCACTATTGTGATTAAATCAACTATTCCGGTTGGATTTACTGATAAAGTTAAGGAAAAGTATAAAATAGAAAATATTTTCTTTTCACCAGAGTTTTTAAGAGAGGGACATGCTTTATATGATAATTTGTATCCATCAAGAATAATTGTTGGTAGTGATACTGAAAATGGTAAAAAGTTTGCATCACTTCTTGAAGAATGTTCACTGAAAGAAGATATACCGGTTAAATATATGACATCAACGGAAGCAGAGGCAGTAAAGTTGTTTGCTAATACTTATCTTGCTGTTAGAGTGGCTTTCTTTAATGAAGTTGATACTTATGCGGAAGTGAAACATCTTAATACTAAGAATATAATAGAAGGAGTATGTCTTGATCCAAGAATAGGTGATAACTATAATAATCCTTCCTTTGGTTATGGAGGATACTGTCTACCAAAAGATACGAAACAGTTATTAGCAAACTATAAAGATGTACCACAGAATATGATAGAAGCAGTAGTTAAGTCTAATGAAACTAGAAAAGAACATATTGTTAATATAATTTTAAGAAAGAATCCTAAAGTAGTTGGTATTTATAGATTAACAATGAAAAGTAATTCTGATAATTTTAGAGCTAGTGCTATTCTTGATATAATTACTAAACTAAAGTTTAAAAATGTAGATATAGTTATTTATGAACCAACTATTAAAGAATATTATGATTTTAGAGTAGAAAATGATATAGAAAGGTTTAAAGAGATAAGTGATATAATTGTTGCTAATAGATATAGTAGTCGACTTGATGATGTTAAAGAGAAAGTATATACAAGAGATTTGTTTGAAAGAGATTAACAAGTCTTTTTTTTAAAGTATTATAATGGTATAATGAAGATAATAGATGGAGTTGAAATATTTTATGAAATATAAGAAAATATTAATGGCAGTATTAATTGGTTTATCCTTTTTATTTGCTTTTACGATTTATGATGTAGAAGCTGAAACTTGTACTAAAATAACCAATGTTGTTATTTTTGCTAAATTTAAAAGTGATAGTAGGGATATATTTAATGCTAAATCTTCATCATATAGTAATTGGACTTTAATTAAAAATATGTATGATAAAAATGAGTGGCAAGGATCTGATAATTCTTTTAAGAATTATATTAAAACTATTACGGAAGGAAAAATTGAAGTTGATAATTATTTTCCTCAAGAAAATGCTGATAAGACAGGTGTTGATACTTATATATTAAATAATGATTTATCTCAATATAATAGTAGTGACGAAATTGTCTATGAGATTATAAATGCAATAAATTCTTCTAAGATAAATATAAATAGTAATTTAAAGCTTGATAATATAAATACCAATGTGGTTGATAATTTAACAGTTATAGTTCAAGGAGATGGAAGTTCATCTAGTATTATATCATCACATAAGAGTGTATATGGTGGAACTGATAAAATTAATGGTTTACAAGTATCTAATTATAATATGTTATCATCATCTGTGCTTGTAACTGATGATGGAACACTTGGAGTTAGACAAGCTCAAGGGGTTATTGCTCATGAGTTTTTGCATACTTTAGAATTTCCGGATTTATATAGAAAAAATGGAGTAGGAGAACCAGTTGGTTTGTGGGATGTAATGGCTAAAAATAGTATGTTTTTACAGTATCCGTTATCATATTTAAGAGCTAAAGCAGGTTGGATTACACCTAATTATATAACAAAAAAAGGTACTTATTCCTTAACAGCAGTAAGTGAAAAGGGGGATAATAAAGTATTTATCATTAAAACTCCTTTAAAAGATTCTGAATATATTGTCTTAGAATATCGAAAGAAAAATGAAAGTGATTATTATGGCTTTGAACATAATATTCCATCTAGTGGTCTATTAATGTATAGAGTTAATGAAAAGATTGAGTATCTTACTAATAATAATGGTGAAAATTATATATACGTTTATAGACCTAATGTTACAGATAAAGACTTAGCTAATGATATTATAGATAGTGGCGATTATAAAGGTTATAACTCAATTTATGATGCGACTTTAGAAGTATCTAAAGGAGAAACATCTTATGGTAGTACAGATCCTAGTAAAACGTGGAAAGATAATACCCTATACTATTCTGATGGCAGTAATAGTGGAATAAAAATATGTAATTTAAAATTATCGAGTGATGAAAATACTATTACTTTTGATGTTGATTTTGCTAATTATGATGAAGAAGGATTATGGGACTATGTTTCTAGTGTGGATAATAATATTTATGATAGACCAGTATTTTATAAAGATAATAATACAATCTATTTAACATATAGTAAAAAAGATAATAATAAAAATGTAATATTAATAAAAAAACTTAGTAATGGTGTATTTTCCCAAGTGGGAAATATAGTAGAAGGAACTAATCCTTCAATACTAAATTATAAAAACGTTTTATATTTATCTTGCCTTAATAATAGTGGACATGTAGTCTTTTATAAACTTGATAATAACAACTTTTCTATGATTTCAGAATATAATACTAATTATCCTACTAATATAAAGCTAGTAGCAAGTAATAATACTATCTATTCTATGTACGAAGAAACATCATCATCATTAAATACTAGATTAATAGTAAAAGATATTATCAATGATAAACTTATTTTTACTAAAGATGCTAAGAATTTTGGTAATCCTAGTCTTGCTATTTATAATGATAAATTATATTTAATATATTCATCTTATTTTGATAATAGTAATGGAAAGATTTTAGAATATGACATTAATACTAATCAATTTAATACTATATTAGATTCTGATATTATAAGTAGTAATCTTCATTTAACAAAAGTTTATAATAATAAATTATATATATTAATGGGGGACAGTAGGACTAATCTTATATTGTATACTTATGATGGTAAGAATATATCAAAAATTAAGTTAGATGTTAATAATTATGTTGATGTCTCTATGAATATTATTAATGATGATGTTTATATTACTTATATTAATGATTCTAAAAGTTATGTATTGAAAATAACTGGCGATAATTATAGTGTTATTGATGATAAATTAGGAACTGATTATGAGTATTTGAATACTATTAATGATCAAAAAAAGATGTATGCAGTAACAATATCCAAAAATTCCTCTGATATAGTAGTTAGGAGTAAAGAATTTGAAAAAGAATCTATCTCTAAGCCATCAGTAACATATTCTACTCATGTCCAAAGTTATGGTTGGCAAGATGCTAAAAAAGATGGAGAATTTGCAGGGACAGAAGGAGAATATAAAAGATTAGAAGGTATTAAGATAAATATTACTGGTATAGCTGGAGATGTAGAATATATTACTTATTCTCAGACTTATGGCTGGTTAAATTGGGTAAAGAATGGAGAACTATCTGGTACTGTAGGCGAAGCTAAAAGATTAGAAGCAATTAGAATAAGATTAACAGGAGAAGTAGCTAGTAAATATGATATATACTACCGAGTACATGCTCAAAGTTTTGGCTGGTTAGGTTGGGCTAAGAATGGAGAAGTAGCAGGTACTGCTGAATTATATAAAAGACTAGAAGCTATTGAGATTAGATTAGTAGAAAAAAATAAAGGTGAAGAAACTGGTAACAGCTATGTTTGCTATAGAGATAAGATTTCTTATACTACTCATGTGCAAAGTTATGGTTGGCAAGATAAAGTTACAAATGGTATATCAGGTAAAATGGATGAAGAAAAAAGAATAGAAGCATTTTTCTTAGATGTCTTTGATATAGCTAATCCTGGTAAAGTACTTTATAAATCCTATATTGAAGGATATGGCTTTGAAAATGATTATAAAACTAACAATCAAATATCTGGTACTATAGGACAAAGTAAAAGAATAGAAGCAATTAAGATTAAACTTACTGATGAATTAGCTTCAGTTTATGATATTTATTATAGAGTTTGTACAAAAGAATTAGGTTTTCTTGGTTGGGCTAAAAATGATGAAGTAGCAGGTAGCTTTGGTTATTCTTTCACTATTACGGGAATAGAAGTTAAATTAGTAAAAAAGGGTGAGGGTGAAGAAACCGGTAATAGTTTTCTTACAAAAGATGCTTTCTTAAGTTATCAATCACATGTTCAGTCTATAGGTGACCAAGCTGTAGTTAATGAAGGAAAAATATCTGGTACTACTGGACTTGGTAAGAGATTAGAAGCTATAAAGATAAATTTGGATACTAAATTAGATGGAGAAGTCCTTTATAAATCATATATTCAAGGGATAGGCTTTGAAAGCGATTATAAAACATCAGGAGAAGTATCGGGTAGTAAAAATCAGGCTAAAGCTATTCAATTAATTAAGATTAAACTTAGTGGTAAACTAGCTTTAAAATATGATGTTTATTATAGAGTACATTCAGCAAAAGTAGGTTGGCAAGATTGGGTTAAAAATGATGAAGTAGCAGGAGTAAATGACTTTGATATTCAAGCAATTGAAATAAAATTATATTTAAAAGAAGATAAGACTAGGGGGACTATATGAAAAAATATAAAGTAGATGTTATTATACCAATTTATAATTCATTAGATTGGTTAAAATTATGTGTAGAAAGTATTTTTAAAAATACTAATTATGATATATTAGGTACCGTTTATTTGCTAGATGACTGTTCTAGTGAAGAGACTGTTAACTATCTTAAAGAAGTAAAGAGAAAGTATGGCAATTTAGTTAAGTATATTAGAAATAACAAAAACTTAGGATTTGTAAAGACTTGTAATAAGGGACTAAAACTATCAACTTCTTCTTATGCACTACTATTAAATACTGATTGTTTAGTATCAGCTAATGCTATAGAAAAGATGGCTAATGCAATGAATAAAAACAAAAAGATTGGTCTTTTATGTCCAATTTCATCAGTAGCTGCTAATTTATCTTATTCAATTCCCTTAGGACTTAATTTTATGCAAGTAAATGAGGTGTTTGAAAAACAGTTTAGTGGTAAAACGTTTGATGCTTGTACAGTGGTTGGTAATTGTTTAATGATTAGTAGAGAATGCATTAACAAAGTGGGTTATCTTGATGAGATATTTGGTAAAGGATATACAGAAGAGACTGATTATCAGTTTAAGGCTCATGAAAAAGGATTTCTTGCTAAAGTGTTAATAGATACTTACGTTTATCATCAGTGTAGAGTATCTTTTGGCGAAAGTGAAGAACAGTTAGCGATTAGAGAAGAACATTTAAAGATATTTTTTGAACGTTGGCATGATGAATACGATAAGAAGTATGCTAAATATGTTAAAAATGATCCAATTGTTTATATCAATAATAATGTTTCTTATGATGATATTGTAGATGGTAAGCAAATAAAGATAAAATCATTAAAGCAGTTAGAAGAATATGCTCCTATAATAAATACTTTAATGCTTGATGAAGTTAATATAAAAGTGATTTGTAAAGAGAAAATACTAAATAAATATGATGGAATAATATTATTTAATCCAGCAAGGAGGAGAAGATGATGAAAAAGATTGTTAAATTATTAATTCTTTTTCTTTTGCTTTCTTGTAAAACAGTTAATGCTAGTGATATTACTACTGAAGTGGAAGAGACTACTACCACACCTTCTATCACTTATACAACACATGTTCAAACTTATGGCTGGCAAGACAATAAGAAAGATGGAGAATTATCTGGTACTGTTGGTGAGTATAAACGGCTTGAAGGAATAAAAATTAATTTAGACTCATCTATAGAAGGGGGAGTAGAGTACCATACTTTTGTTCAGACTTATGCTTGGCAAGGATGGAAAAAAGATGGAGAAATGGCTGGTACTGAAGGTGAATACAAACGACTTGAAGCCATTAAAATAAGACTTACAGGAGAGATTGCTACTAAATATGACGTTTATTATAGAGTACACTGTCAAACTTATGGTTGGTTAGGCTGGGCTAAAAATGGTGAGACAGCTGGTACTATTAATGAGTATAAAAGACTAGAAGCTATTGAAATAAAGTTGGTTTTAAAAGATACGGGAGAAGAAACTGGTAAAAGTTATGTAGGACCGACTACTGAAATTAGTTATCAGTCTCATGTTCAAGATATAGGTTGGCAAGGACTAGTTTCTAATGGAACCATGTCTGGAACTACTGGTCAAGGTAAGCGAATAGAAGCAATGGTTATTAGTGTTAATAATAACCAGTATACAGGTTCTCTTAAGTATCAATCATATATAGAAGGTATTGGCTGGCAAGAAGAAAAGAATGCAGGTGAGGTTACAGGAACAACCGGAAAGTCTAAAATGTTAGAGGCTATAAAAATTACTCTTACAGATGAACTTGCTACTAAGTATGATATTTATTATAGAGTACACTGTCAAACTTATGGCTGGTTAGGCTGGGCTAAGAATGGTGAGACAGCTGGTACAACTGGTTATGATTTTCGTCTTGAAGCTATTGAAATAAAATTAGTTTTAAAAGATACGGGAGAAGAGACTGGTAATAGTTATCAAGAAAAGGAAACTAGTTTAACTTATCAAGCTCATGTTCAGTCTATTGGTGACCAAGATGCAGTTAACGAAGGAGAAGTATCTGGTACTACTGGACTTGGTAAAAGATTAGAAGCGTTTAAAATAAATCTTACTACTACTTTATCAGGAAATGTTATTTATAAATCATATGGTAGTGATGATAAGTGGAGTGAGTATGTATCTGATAATAGTTATACTGGAACAACTGGTCAAGGTAAACCAATTTATTTAATAGCTATAGATTTAACTGATGAACTAAAAGAAAAATATGATATTTATTACCGTGTTCATTCAGAAAAATATGGTTGGTTAGATTGGGCTAAGAATGGCGAAGAAACGGGAGCAGATTATTATGATATACAGGCTATTGAAATCAAATTATATTTAAAGATAGATTCTAGAAAGAATAGTCTAGCTAATACTAATTACCATATTACTACTGGTTTTTATCAGGAAAATGGTAACATCTATTATAAAGATAAAAATGGTAATCTTGCTAATGATTGGATTAATATAATGAATACAAAATATTTTTTCAATTCTTTAGGAGTAATGATTGGTAAGAATGTTAAAAAAGTTATAGACGTTTCTAATTGGCAGAAAGCTGTTGATTGGGATACAATTGCTAGAGAAAGAGACGTAGATGGGGTTATTCTAAGAATTGGAGCAGGTTGTGAAGAAGATTTATCATTTGCTAAAAACATAGAAGCTATTAAAAGACTTAATATTCCGTATGGTATATATTTGTATAGTTATGCCGAAACATTAGAAGAAGGTAAGGAGTATGCTAATTTTACTTTATCTATGATAAAAAAATATTCACTTAATCCAAGAGTAGGAATATTTTATGATTTAGAGAGTAATAATATTACTTCATATATGCAGCTTTCTCACTATACACAAGTAGTTGAAGGATATATGCAAGTTATGAATAATGCTGGTTATGGTTCTATTACTAAACTTTATACTTATAAATCAATGGCAGATAATCAACTTAACTCTCCTTATTTAAGAGATAAAATAGCTTGGATAGCTCAATATAATCATTCTTGTACATATACTGGTTCATATATTGGTTGGCAGTATTCATCACAAGAAAAAGTTAAGGGAATAGATGGTAATGTTGATGCTAGTGTTTGGTTTGTAGATTTTTAAAGAGAATGAGAATGTTCATTCTTTTTTGTGTGAAAAGAAAATAGTATAAGATTTAAAGCTCCTATTAACGAACATGCATTTATATAATATTATATATTTACAGTTTTAGGGGAAGAACTATAAATGGTTAAATGAATGTTGATTTATAAAAAAACTAGGATATATCAAGATATGTTTAAATTTATTTTGAATTTTACTCTATTACTATGCTATACTCATATTAGATAGGGTGGTTACAAAATGAGCAAGAACAAAATAGCTGTTTATACTTGTATAACAGGAGATTATGATAATCTAAAGGAAATACCAAAGATAGAAAAGGGAATAGATTATTACTGTTTTACTAATAATAAAAAGATTAAATCTAATACTTGGAATGTTATATATATTGAAGATGAAAAGCTATCTAATGTACAACTAGCAAGAAAGATAAAAATTTTAGGACATGAATTAATTAATGACTATGATATATTACTTTGGATGGATGGGGCAGTAACGTTTAAGAAAAATATAAAAGATTTTATTAACACTTATTTAGATAAAAAAGATGTGTTTGTCGCTTTTAAACATGGCGAAAGAGATAATATTAAAGATGAAGCTTATGCTTGTTATAGATTTGATAAAGAATCAAAAGAAAATATTAATAAAATATTAAAGTTTTATAAAGAGGAAAATTATCCATTTAATAATGGATTAATAGAGAGTACTGTATATATTAAAAGGCCAAAAGAAAAGATAGTACAAGAGACTATGAAACTTTGGTTTTCAATGATTTTAAAATATAGTACAAGAGATCAATTGTCTTTTAATTACTGTATCTATAAAACAGGTCTTAAAGTTAAATGGATAAATGAAAAAGTATTTTCTAATAAATGGTTTAATTGGGATAATCATAATGTTAATTCTAATTATGAAAACTATAGTATTTACTTTGGTGATATTGCATCTTATGATATGAATAGAGATAAACATGAAAAATATTCTATTAAGAATAATACTTTTTTCTTTAAAGAAAAGGTATTATGTGATACTGATAAGATTTGTATTTTTTCCCTAAATAGAACTTGTGTTTATTATAGTGATATAAAAATAACTGGAGTTAGTAATTTCTCTTATCAAGTTTATAATTCAATTGATTATAAAAATAATAATCTCTTATATAGTAATGAATTAAATATTGTTTTAACTGGTAACTTTAAGAAGGGTGATATTATTACTTTTAGTATTACTATGAAAGATATTAGTAGTGAAGATAAACAAGAGTTTATTAAGAGTTTAGCTGAAGCTAAAATAATATCATCTATACAAATAAAAGAATTAGAAGATGAAATTAATGAACTACATAAAACAATAAATGAAAGTTTTATTTGTAGACAAATATTTAAACTAAAAAATAAAAAAGATATATAGTGTGATATAATAGTTAGGTGTAAGCAATGGAGGAATTATGAAAAGTAATAAAAATGTAGATTTTGCAATTAAAGTAGATAATGTTTCTAAAAGATTTAAAATTTATTATGATAAACCTAATACTTTAAAAGAAAGACTTGTTTTTTGGAATAAGACTAAAGTTGATTATCATGAAGTTTTAAAAAATATTAACTTAACTATTAAAAAAGGAGAAACAGTTGCTCTTATTGGGGTTAATGGTAGTGGTAAATCAACCTTACTAAAATTAATGACTAAAATAATTTATCCTACTGAAGGTAAAATAATAACTAATGGTAAATTAACTTCACTTTTAGAGTTAGGAGCTGGTTTTCATCCTGATTTTACTGGTAGAGAAAATATTTATTTTAATGCTTCTATTTTTGGACTTAGTGCTGCGGAAATAGATGCTAGAGTTCAAGATATAATAGATTTTTCAGAACTTGGTGAATTTATTGATGCTCCAGTTCGTACATATTCATCGGGAATGTATATGCGACTTGCCTTTAGTGTTGCTATTAATGTTGATGCTGAAATACTTTTGATAGATGAAATTTTAGCAGTAGGTGATCAACACTTTCAAGATAAGTGCTTTGCTAAACTAGAAGAACTTAAAAATTCTGATAAGACAATAGTAATTGTAAGTCATAGTTTAGGAGCAGTTAAAAAGTTATGTAATAGAGGTATCTGGATATATAATGGAGAAGTAAAAGAAGATGGTAAAATTGATAAAGTAATAGATGATTATTTAAAGGTGTGTGGTTAAAATGTTTAAAGAATTATATGATTATCGACAATTATTAAAAAGTAATGTTAGTAAGGAAATAAGAGGAAAATATAAAGGCTCATTTTTGGGAGTGTTATGGAGCTTTGTTAATCCACTATTAATGACTTTAGTTTATGCAATTGTTTTTCCTTTTATCTTAAGATCAACCCAACCACATTATGTAACATTTGTGGTAATAGGTGTACTACCTTGGACTTGGTTTACTAATGTTATATCACAAGGAACAAATACTATAGTTGTTAATGGTGGAATTATTAAGAAGGTTTACTTTCCAAGAGAAGTATTACCTATTTCTATAGTTACTAGTGGTTTGATTAACTTCTTAATATCTTGTATTATTATTGCTATTTTCTTAATTTGTAGTGGAATAGGTTTTAGTTTCTATATATTATTATTACCTCTAATAGTCTTAATTCAATACATTTTAATGCTAGGACTAATTTTTATTACTAGTGCCATAGATGTTTATGTAAGAGATGCTGAATATATAATAGCTTTTCTTGTATCAATGTTATTTTATGCTACACCAATTTTATATTCATCAGATTTATTTCCAGCTAAGTTTTCTTGGATTTTAAATTTAAATCCTTTAACGACAATAATTAACTCTTATAGAGATATTTTCTATTATCAGACTATGCCTAATTTAAAAGCACTTGGTATTGTTTTCTTAGTAAGTGTATTAATACTAATTATAGGTTATAAAATATTTGGAAAACTAAAGAAAGGTTTTGCAGAAGAATTATAGGAGGGGTAAGATGGCAACAAAAAAAGATTTAAAAATAGCAGGGGTAGTAACACTTTATAATCCAACTGATGAAGATATTAAAAATATAGATACTTATTTAGGAGATATTGATAGACTATATATAGTTGATAATACGGAAGGACATGACAATAAAAAACGTCTTCCTAAGAGTAAAAAGATAGAATATATATTTAAAAATGAAAACTTGGGAGTAGCTACTGCTATGAATATGGGAGCTCAAAAAGCTTTAAAAGAAGGATATAAATGGCTACTTACAATGGATCAGGACACTACTTTTAAAAAAGGAGTAATTGCTAAGATGAAAGAAGTGATACTTACTAAAGATATGTCTAAAGTAGGTATAGTTACTCCTTGGCATCATACTAAATTAATTGATAAGAAACCAGATAAAGAATTTGATGATCCACATGATGTAATGACATCTGGTAATTTAGTAAATCTTGATATTTGGAAAAAGATAGGTGGATATAAAGACTTTTTATTTATCGATGGTATAGATATTGAGTACTGTATGAATTTACATAAGAATGGTTATAAAATTTTAAGAATTAATTCTATTGAAATAGATCATAATTTAGGAAATTTATTTTATAAAAATATAAGGGGAAGACTATTTTTATGTACTAATCATTCTGCTATTAGAAGATATTATATAATGAGAAATTATCACTATATAAAAGATATGTACATTGATACAGATCCTAGTTATTGTTATAGTCTAATTAGTCAAAGACATAATATGATTGGTGTTGTTTTATTTGAAAAAGATAAGATAAATAAGATTAAGATGTATTTAAGAGGATTGAAAGATTATAAAAAAGGAATCAAAGGTAAATATCCATATAAAAAATAAGGAGGCACTATGAGTAAGGTTAAAGATTTATCACTTAAAGTTAAAAATACATTAAAAGAAGAAGGAGTAGGTCCTTTAGTTAAAAAAACTGTTAATTATACTAAATTTAAAGTAGGAGCTCTTAATCGTAAATATGATAGAGGATTTAAAGATATCTTATTTATTAATGGTTGCTCACTTCCTCATCCCCAACGTTATAGAGTAGATCATCAAATTGAACAATTTGAGTCTTATGGATTAAGTTGTGATAAGATTGATTATGATAAATTAACACTTGATATGTTAAGGTTTTATCGTGGCTTTGTTTTTTATCGCTGTCCTATTTTACCAGTGATTGAGGAGTTTATTAAACAGGCTAGAGAAAACAATAAGACTTGTTTTTATGATATAGATGATTTAGTGTTTGATACTAAATATACTGATCAGATTAAATATGTACAAAGTCTTACTGGTGCAGATAGAGATTTATATGATGATGGAGTTAAAAGAATGGGTAAAACTCTTGATTTATGTGAGTATGCTATCGCATCAACTGATAGATTACAAAAAGAAATGGCTCTTCATGTTAAGAAAGCCTTCGTAAATAGAAATGTTGCTAGTGAAGAGATGGTAAAATATTCAGAAGTAGCTCTTAATACCGTAGAAAAAGATGACTCTAAGATAATAATTGGCTATTTATCTGGAACTATTACTCATAATGATGACTTTAAACTTATTATGCCTAGTATTATAAATATTTTAAAGAAATATCCTAATGTTTATTTACAAATAGTTGGTCTTTTAGATTTACCAGAAGAGATGGAAGATGTTAAAGATAAAGTATTAACTAGTCCTTTTATGGATTGGAAAGACCTACCTAAGTTAATTAGATCTATTGACATTAATTTAGCACCACTAGAAGATACTGTTTTTAATGAAGCTAAATCAGAAAATAAATGGACTGAAGCAGCATTAGTTAAAATTCCAACAGTTGCTTCTAATGTAGGAGCTTTTAAAAGTGCTATAGTAGCAAATGAGACTGGATTATTATGTGATAATTTAAAAGATTGGGAAGAAAACCTATCCAAATTAATAGAAGATAAAGAATATAGAGAAACTATTGCTCTTAATGCTTATAATGAGGTTATGAAACATCACGTTACTACTACTAGTGGTAGAGCTGTGGTTGAGTTTGTTAAGAGTAAACTAAGAAGAAATATCTGTTTTATTCTTCCATCAACTAATATCAGTGGAGGGATAATGGTAGCAGTAAAACACGGAATAATTTTAAAAAAACATGGTTATGATGTTACTGCTATTAATATAAATGAGGAGACTAAAAATGTTTCTATTGTTACTGAAGGTACTGATTCTTTATTGGTTGTTCCTTATAAAAGAACAGAGTTTTTAGCATATATTGACACTATGGTGGCAACTATGTGGTTAACACTTAAATATGCAAGAGAGTATGCTAATTGCAAAAATATTAAGTACTTAGTGCAATCAATGGAAACTGGTTTTTATAAGCCAGGTCAGTATGAAAAGAGAATGGCTAATTCCACTTATAATAGTATTTTTAATGTTGATTATTTAACTATTTCTAAATGGTGTAAGTCTTGGTTAAAAGAAGACTTCTTAGTAGATGCTAAGTATGCTCCTAATGGAATAGATTTAACAAAATTTAAGGAAGTAAAGAGAAAAAAACATAATAAGATAAGAATATTGATAGAGGGTAATAGTAAAGACTTTTATAAAAATGTTGATGAAAGCTTTAAGATTGTGGAAAAACTAGATAAGTCAAAATATGAAATATCATATTTATCTTATGAAAAAGAGCCAAAGAAGTGGTATCATGTTGATAATTTTTATCATAAGATTCCTCATGATGAAGTAGGAAAAATATATCAAAATCATGATATCTTAATCAAAACAAGTATTCTAGAAAGCTTTTCTTATCCACCACTTGAAATGATGGCTACTGGTGGTTTAGTTCTTGCATTACCTAATGGTGGTAATAGTGAATACTTAAAAGATGAGTATAACTGTCTTTTATATAAACAAGGGGATATAGAAGAAGCAGTAGAAAAATTAGAAAGATTAGTAACTGATAAGAAATTACAAGAAAGATTAATCGCTAATGGTCTTAAAACAGCAAAAGAATATTCTTGGGAAAATATTGAGGATAAAATACTAGATTTATATAATTAAGGGGTGAGAATATGACAAAAATAACTGAAGAAAAATTATATGTTTATATAGCTATTGTAGTTGGAATGTTATTAATATTTATAATCCCACCATTTGTGTCCCCTGATGAAGACTCTCATTTTATTAAGTCTTATTTAGTATCACAGGGAAAATTGTATCCAACAACGAATAAAAAAGGTGTAGTTGGAAATAAATTGCCTCAAGCTATGGTCAGTTATATAATTTCTAAAAGAAAGTTTAGTTCAAATTTTGATGAAAAGTATACATATCATAATTATTTTAATGAACAATTTGATAAATTAGATTATAATTCTAAAAAATTTATTTCATATTCGACTTCACAAGTTTTTCCTTATATTTATGCAGCACCTGCTTTTGGAATATTAACCGCTAAAATGATGGCGATAATATTTGATATTGATAATACATCACCAGCTTATTTATTACAATTTGCCAGGCTTTTTACCTTACTTTTCTCTATCACCTTAACGTACTTTGCTATTAAAATAACACCAGTATTTAAAAAAACAATGTTTACTGTTGCTCTGATGCCGATGACTTTGTTTATTTGTTCTATGGTATCTTATGATGCAGTTTTAATTCCACTAAGCTTGTTAGGTATTGCTATTCTATTAAGACTAATCTATGATAATAGCATTAAAACAGTAAGTATTAAGCAATTAATAATATTAACAGTCATTGGAATAATTCTGTTTAATGTTAAAACTATATATTCATTTATATATGTGTTACTGTTATTTATTCCAAAAGAAAAGTTTGGTACTACTAAGGATAAAACAAAATCAATTATCATTATGGGGTTGACAATTATCTTAGTGTATATATTAGCAAGAGTACCACAGTATCTTTTAACTAATGTGGCTGCAAGTGGTAATTCAGCATCATCAAAACAAATAACTTTCATATTAAAAAATCCAATTAAATATTTAGGATATATTTTATACAATATTAGAAGCCAAAGATTATTTTTTATAAATACTACCGTTGGATGCTTTGGCCTCTTAGATGTGTACTTACCATTATTTATTATTGCAATATTTCTTGTTAATTTATTCTTAATATCTTTGGCAGAGGGGAGTACAGACAAATATAAAATTAATTATAAAATTAAATTAGCCTTATTAGGATTAGTAATTTTATGTGTTATAGCTATTTTTACGGTTATGTATATATCATGGACATCATTAATGATGAAAACTGGTCAAAAGGATATATTAGGAGTACAAGGACGATATTTTATACCATTAATATTTCCTGTACTATTGGTTTTTTCTAATTCTAAAATTAAAGCTAACAAATTGTTTAAAACTATAAAAAATAATTATTTTCTAATTCCAACAGTTTCTTTGATTGTTTCTATTGCTGTTTGTATTTTTAGATTTTGGTAGATTTTGGAGGTAAAAATGAAGAGAATTTTATTAATAATTCCAGCATATAATGAGGAAGAAAATATTTTGAAAACTTATAATACAATTATGGATTATAATAAAAAAAACAATACTAATTATGATGTTATTGTTATAAATGATGGATCAAAAGATAATACTAGCAAAATTTGTCATAAAAATAGAATACCTGTTATAGATTTGATTCATAATTTAGGTATAGGTGGTGCGGTACAAACAGGTTATAAATATGCCTATTATAATAATTATGATATTGCTGTACAGTATGATGGAGATGGTCAACATGATGTTAGATATGTAGATAGTATTACTAAGCCAATAATAGATGAGAAGGCTGATATGGTAATAGGTTCTAGGTTTATTAGTAAAAATGATACATTTAAATCAACTTTTGCTAGAAGAATAGGGATAAGAATCATTTCTCATTTTATGAAATTTGCAACAGGTAAAAAAATATATGATACAACTAGTGGGTTTAGAGCTTGTTCCAAGGAATTAATCTATGATTTTTCTATTTCTTATCCAAGCGAATATCCAGAACCAGTTACTACTGCAGAGGTTTTAAAAAAGAAATATAATGTTTTAGAAATACCAGTTGAAATGAATGAAAGAGAAAATGGAGTGTCTTCAATTAGAAAATGGAAAAATATATATTATATGTTAAATGTTTGTCTTGCTCTTACAGTTATTAAAATAAGGAGGTACAAAAAATGTCGTTAAGTTTAAGCACTACCTTAATTATTGTTGCTATATTACTAGTATTATTAATAACATATGTATTGAAAAAAGGAAGAATACCAGAAAAATATTCCCTTCTTTGGTATTCTTTTGCTCTACTAATTATGCTTGTTGGATTATTTCCTAATTTGTTTAGTTTTATTTCTGAAAAGTTAGGTTTTCAAGTAATGTCAAATTTGATAATAGGAGTTATTGTTGGAATTTTATTATTATTGACAATGGCTCTAACAGTGATGATTGCTGGCCAAAAAATGAAAACAACTTTGTTAATTCAGGAATTATCTATTTTAAAATATGAGGTAGAAAAGAATGAAAGAAAAGAAAAAAATTAGGTTGAATTTTATTTGGAATACTATTGGAACTACATTTAATGCTTTTAACTCTTTATTTTTTCTTATAATTGCTACGAGAATTAATGGTATATATGATGCCGGAATATTTTCATTTGCCTTCTCCATGGCTTGTTTGTTTTATATAATAGGAATTTATTCGGGAAGAGTATTTCAAGTTACCGATAATGACAAAGAAAATGATGATTTTTCCTATCTTAATTTACATATAATTACTTTTTTATTAATGCTTGCTTTAGGAATTGTTTTTTGTATCATAAGAGGCTATACATTATATAAATTCAGCATTATAATGCTTCTTATTTTGTATAAAGGCATAGAAGCTTTGAGTGAAATGTTTTATGCGGTACTTCAAAGAAAAAATGATTTATACAAAGTTGGTATATCAATGTTTTTGAAATCTATAATTGGATTAATACTATTTGCTATAATTGATAAACTAACAGGTAATTTAATTATTTCAATTATATTTTTAATAGTAACTAATATATTATTTCTTTTGCTTTATGACATAAAAAATTCAAATATAGGATTGTTAAAAAATTATAGTTTTAAGAAGGATATAATAAAAAAATTATTTATTACAGGCTTTTTTACCTTCATTTTTACTTTTTTGAATTTATATCTTATAAATGTTTCTAAATATGTTATTGAATATTTTATGAGTGATAAGTATCAAACTATATTTGGAATTATAATTATGCCTGCTACTGTTATATCATTATTTGCTCAATTTATAATTCATCCATTTTTAATAAAATTAAATGAAGATATAGTAAAAGAGAAATATAAAGAGCTTTCAAGACTTATTTTTAAATTGGTTTTCTTAATTACTTTATTTGGTTTGTTTTCAATAGTATGTGCCTACTTTTTAGGTATTCCTGTTTTAAACATAATTTATGGAATAGATCTTTCAAAATACCAATTTGCTTTAATAATTATATTATTAGGTGCTATTTTTTATGCAATAACAGTGGTATTTAATAATATATTGATAGCTTTTAGAAAAACTTTGTCTCAAGCTATAGTCTATTTTATAATGTCAATTATATCTACTCTTATATCATGTCTTTTAATAAAAAAGTTAGGAATCATAGGTGCTTCTCTTTCCTATTTAATTACCATGTTTGTAACACTTGTTATATTTATAATTATTACTTATTTAGTGATAAAGAGAAAGACTAGAAAGGAAAAATAACATGAATATATTTTATACATTAAATGATAAATTTGTGCCTCAAGTATCAGCAGGAATTTGTTCTGTATGTGAAAACAATAAAGATTTTGATGAGATTATTTTTTATTTGATTTCTATGGGAATTACTAAAACTAATCAAAATAAATTAAAAAAGATGGTAAGTAAGTACAAAAGAAATATAGAAATAATAGAACTAGGAGATTTAAAACAATACTTTGATTTTGAATTTGACACTAATGGTTGGAATCCAATTGTTTTATCAAGACTGCTTGTAGATAAAATTTTACCAAAAAAAGTTAATAAAGTTCTGTATTTGGATGGAGATACAATAGTAAGGGGAAACCTAAAAGATTTATGGTATGATGATATGGACAATAAAGTAATAGGAGCGAGTATTGAGCCAACTGTTGATAAAAAGAGAAAAGCTAATTTGGGACTTAGTAATTTCCATTATTATAATGCAGGTGTATTACTGATTAATTTAGAAAAATGGAGAAAAGAGAAAACTGGTAAAAAAATAATAGAATTTTATAAAGATAATAAAGGTAATTTGTTTGCTAATGATCAAGATGCAATAAATGGAGCCTTGAAAAATCAAATATATACACTCTTACCCAAATATAATTTTTATAATATCTTTTATCAGTATCCTTATTCTTTTCTAAAGAAACTTGAGTTGCCAGCTAATTATATAAATAAAGAAGATTTTAATGAATGTGTTAAAGAACCAGTAATTATTCATTATTTAGGAGAGGAACGACCATGGAGAAAATATAATACTCATAAGTATAAGGCAGATTATGAAAAATATCTTTCCATGACTCCTTTTAAAGATCAAAAGCAAGAAGAAGGGTGGCATCTATATTTCATTTGTTTTAGAATATTTAATGTAGTTACTAAGCCTTTTCCAAGAATTAGATATAATATTATAAATTCTTTAATTCCTATCTTTATGAATATTAGATCTAGAAAATTAAAAAAGGATGGTGAGAAATAATGAATTCATTACATACATTTGTGGTATTAGCTTATAAAGAGTCTGAATATCTAGAAACTTGTATTAAATCAGTCCTTAATCAGAAATACAAAAGTATGGTTGTTATAGCAACCTCTACTCCTAATAACTATATAAAAAGGTTAGCTAACAAATATAAATTGGAGATTATGATAAATACGGGTGTAAAAGGAATTGGAGCAGATTTTGATTTTGCTTTATCTTGTGCTAAAACAGAATTAGTAACTATTGCCCATCAAGATGATTATTATGATAATAATTATTCTGATGAAATGGTTAAGGCTTATAAAAAAAATGTAAATAGAAAACCATTAATTATTTTCCCAGATTATTATGAAATAAGAAATGGTCAAAAAGTCAGTAGGAATTTAAATTTGGTTATAAAAAGGATTCTATTGTTTCCAATAAGATATCAAAACCTCGGTAAATATAAGTTTTTTAAAAGAATTGTACTAAGATTTGGTAACTCTATATCATGTCCTTCAGTTTGTTTTGTTACAAAAGAGATAAAATTTCCTGTTTTTTCATCTAAATATAAATGCAATGTAGACTGGAATGCTTGGGAAAAAATATCAAAATATGATGGGAGCTTTATATTCATAAATAAAAAATTAATGGGACATAGAGTACATGAAGCTTCTACCACTACAGAAATTATTAATGATAATAACAGGTCTAGTGAGGACTTAGAAATATATAGTAGGTTTTGGCCTGGGGTTATAGCAAGAATATTTACTAAGATTTATAAAAATAGTGAAAAATCTAATAAGGTAAAGGAGTAGAATATGGCTAGAGAAAAAAGTATAAAAATATATATAGCAGCTCATAAAGAATTTGATTTTCCTTATTCTTCTATTTATATTCCTATTCAAGTTGGGGCGGAAAATAATAACGATCTTGGTTATTTAAAGGATAATACAAAAGATAATATTTCACTTAAAAATCCTAATTATTGTGAACTTACAGCTTTATATTGGATATGGAAGAATAGTGATTCTAAAATAGTTGGGTTAGTTCATTATAGAAGATTCTTTTATGATAATGTCTTTAAACCAAGAAAGAATATAATGACAAAAGAACAGATATTAAAAGCATTAGAAAAAAATGATATAATTGTTGCTAAAAGAGGTTATACTTGGAACAGCACAGTAAGAAAGCAGTATGAAAAATATCATTATAAGACTGATATTGACGAATGCTTTAAAATAATCAAAGAGGATTACAAGGAATATGTCAACTCCTTTAATAGAGTTTTTGATGGTAATTCCTATTGTCCTTTAAATATGATAATAACAAGAAAGAAAATATTTGATGAGTACTGTACTTGGTTATTTTCCATTATGTTTAAACTTGAAAAAAGAATATCAGTAAGTGATAGAGATAAGTATAATCAGAGGGTATATGGGTTCTTATCAGAAAGGTTATTTAATGTTTGGTTAGATTATAATAAACAATATAAGTATATTGAAAAACCAGTATTTAATAACGAAGCTAGTTTTTTTAAACAAAAAGTTGAATATTTAATAAAGAAAGTGATTAGAAAATGAAAAAGTATGATTATTTAGTAGTTGGTGCTGGACTGTTTGGTTCTACTGTTGCTAATAAACTGAATTCTATGGGGAAAAAAGTTTTAATTATTGAAAAACGAAACCATATAGCTGGAAATATATATACTGAAGAAATAGAAGGGATAAATGTTCATAAGTATGGTGCACATATTTTTCATACTGACTATAAAGATGTATGGGATTATGTTAATTCATTTAGCGAATTTAATCGTTATACAAATACACCAATAGCAAGGATTGGTAATGAGGTTTATAATATGCCATTTAATATGAATACATTTTCAAAAATATGGAATGATGTTTTCACTCCCAATGATGCCATTAGACATATTAATGAAGAAAGAAAAGAAATAAATGGAGAACCTCAAAACCTAGAAGAACAAGCTATTTCCTTAGTTGGTAGGACAATATATGAAAAATTAGTTAAAGGTTATACAGAAAAACAGTGGAATAGAAATTGCAAAGATTTACCAGCATTTATTATAAAAAGGTTACCAGTAAGATTAACATATAATAATAATTATTTTAATGATAGGTATCAAGGTATCCCAATTGGAGGATATACAAAAATGGTACAAAGAATGATTGAAAAAATAGATATAGAGTTAAACACTGATTATTTAACCAATAAAGACAAGTTTGATAAAATGGCAGATAAAGTGATTTATACTGGACCGCTTGATGAATACTTTAATTATTCTTTGGGAAAATTAGAATGGAGAAGTTTAAAATTTGTTACCCAAGTTTTAAATGAAGAAAATCATCAAGGAAATGCAGTTGTTAATTATACAGGACATGAAGTACCTTATACTAGAGTGATAGAACATAAACACTTTGAAGATATTAAGAGTAAAAAAACAGTAATTACTTATGAATATCCCATGGATTATCAAAAAGGAATGGAAAAATATTATACTGTAAACGATTCCAAAAATAATGAATTAAGAGATAAATATTTAGAATTGGCTTTAAAAGAAAATAATGTATTTTTTGGTGGACGACTTGCTGAATATAAATACTACGATATGGATGATGTCATTAAAAGTGCATTTGATTTTGTAGAAAAGGAAATAAAAAATAATTAAAGAAAAATATTGATTTTAGTTTTAATTTCAAATTTTTCTTTTTTTTTTTCATAATTATTGTTATACTTTATTTAGAATATAGAGGGGCATATGTATATTGATGGGGGTTAATATGAAAAAAGGTAGTAGGCAATCAAATTATGAATTAATGCGTATCATTTCTATGATGATGATTGTAATATGGCATGTGTTTTTATATGGCTCAAATATTGATAGTGCACCTGATAATATCAAAATGATTTATGACCTTATTAGATCTATATTAGTAGTTCATGTAAACTCGTTTGTTATTTTGTCAGGATATTTTCAATGTAAATCAAAATTTAAAATGTCTAAGTTACTATCTTTAATTAATTCAGTGGCATTTTATAAGATCTTTATATTGACTTTAGTTTTTATTTTTGGTTTTTCTAGTGTTTCTAAAGTTAGTATAATAAGAAATGTGTTCCCATTAGACCTGGAAAGTTACTGGTTTATAAGAGTTTATTTAATTCTTTATATAATAAGTCCGTTTCTAAATAAATTTATTGCTACTTTATCAAAGCATGAATATCGAAAATTATTGATTGTATTATTTACTTTATTCTCAGTAATTTCTACCTTTACTAATCAAGAAGCACTATCTAACACAGTAAACTATGGTTACTCACTTGTTAGTTTTGTATTTTTGTATTTACTTGGTGCTTATTTTAGAATCTATCCATTTAGTGATACTTATTTTGGGAAAAGATTTTCTAAAAATGCTCAACAACTAATGTTCATCTTTATCTTTTTTGCTCTTGCATTTATAAACTTTTCTACTCATGTAGTATTTACAAAACTATTGAGTGGTGGAGAAATTGCAAGCTATATAGGAAGAACTTACTCTGTTGCCTTTAATCAGTATGATAATCCTCTTGTAGTACTACAGTCTTTAAGCTATTTTATGATATTTGGCTATTTAAATCTGAAAAGTAGGTTAATAAATGTTATTTCTAGTACTACTTTTGGTATATATCTAATTCATGAAAATATTTTCTTAAGATATAATATGTATAGAATATTTAAATTTCCAGCTGTTGCAGTATCAAAAATGGTTTTTGTGAGAGTATTTCTAGTTACTATTATTATTTTTACTATATGTTTTATTATTGATTTTATAAGACAAAAACTGTTTAAAAAAATATACGATTTAAAACTATCTAAAAGATTTAGAAATAGATTTTGTTTATATGTTGACAGCTTAGGCATTAAAATTAATTGGTGAAGAGTTTACTTTTCAAATTATTTGATATAAACTATACGAAGGGTGATTTTATGAAAAAGATTGCAGTTTTGATTCCTTGCTATAATGAATCAAAAACTATTAGAAAAGTAGTAGAAGATTATAAGAAAGCCTTACCAGAAGCAGATATTTATGTTTATGATAATAATTCAAGTGATCATACTGATGAGATAGCAAGAAAAGCGGGAGCAATAGTAAAATATGAATATCGTCAAGGAAAAGGTAATGTTATTAGAAGTATGTTTAAAGATATAGAAGCTGATTGTTATCTAATGATTGATGGAGATGATACATATCCTGCTGAAAATGCTAAAGAAATGTGTGATTTAATTCTCGATAAGAAAGCTGATATGGTAATTGGAGATAGATTATCGTCAACATATTTTACAGAGAATAAAAGACCATTCCATAACTTTGGTAATAGATTAGTAAGAGGACTAATTAACTTCCTATTTGAAAGCAATGTTCGTGATATTATGACTGGGTATCGTGCTTTTAGTTATGAATTTGTAAAGACTTTTCCAGTTTTATCTAAAGGATTTGAAATAGAAACAGAGATGACTATTCATGCTCTTGATAAAAACTTTTTATTAAAAGAAGTAAAAGTAGGGTATAGAGATAGACCAGCTGGAAGTGTATCAAAACTTAATACTTATCGTGATGGCTTTAGAGTTTTAAAGACTATTGGCAGATTATTTAAAGAATATAAACCAACTATTTTCTTTAGTTTATTAAGTTTATTATTCTTAATTATTTCCTTTGCCTTTGGAATACCAGTTTTCGCTGAATACTTTAAAACAGGATTAGTACCAAGATATCCAACCTTGATATTTTCAGGCTTTATGTTAATGATTGCTATTATTTTGTTTGCTTGTGGACTTATCTTAGAGGTAGTAGTTAAGAAGCATCGTCAGTTATTTGAATTAATGTTAATAAATACTAAACGTGGTGATGAATAATGTTATTCTTAGATAAAATTAAAAGAAATTATCTATATATTATAGAAATATTAGTGTTTATTTTCTTTTTTTGTTATTTAACATTTTATACTAATTCTTCTAAATTTGGTCATTTTAAACTTAACAGGTTAACTATTATTATCTATATAATTGGTTTATTAAGTATAATTGCTTTTTCCTTTATATTTTCTAAATTTAAGAGATTAAAAGTAGAAAAGAAATTCTTAATTATTATGCCAGTTTTGGGAGTCCTTTATTTAATAGCATTTCCCTTTAATACAATACCAGATGAAGCGAATCATGCTAGTAGGGCTTATGAAATAAGTAATGGTCATTTAACAAGTCATATTTATAAAGATGTGATTGGTAATAAATTAGATTCTAGTCTTTATAATGTTGCTAGCAATGATACTTATTCAAATCTTGTTAATAATCTTAAATATAAAATGACTAATAAAAAAGTTAAGTATTCTTTTGCTAATACCTCGCTTTATTCACCAGTATCTTACCTACCACAGGTGCTTGGTATTACTATTAGTAAAATATTTACTAAACATATATTAGTACAACTATATTTTGGGAGAATATTTAATTTCCTAGCTTTCTTGACCTTAATGTATTTTGCTATTAAATTGATTCCTTTTAAAAAAGAAATTATCCTTTTGATTAGTGTAATACCTTTAGTTTTACAAGAAGCGGTATCTCTTGCTCCTGATGCCTTTACTATTTCTCTTGTTTGTTTCTTTGTATCTTATATTTTATATTTACGAGATAGTAGGGAAAAAATAACTTCCAAGAATATAGCAATAATATCAGTAACAAGTATAGTTTTATCACAGTTAAAAATAGTTTACTTACCTGTTTGTTTGTTAATGTTTTTATTACCACTTGATAAATTTAAATCAAAGAAAAATAAGTATTTAACTTTAATAACTATCTTCTTAGTCTCAGCTTTATTTGGTATTCTTTGGTTAAAAATTTCATCACCATACTTAGAAGCACAAAGTGGTTCTGATAAACAGTTAGATTATATTTTAGCGAATGTATTTAGGTACCTAGGAGTATGTACTTCAACATTTATTACTTTTTCAAGAGATTGGTTATATGAAATGTTTGGAAGAAGTTTAGGCTCATTTACTATTGCTATTCCCTCATTCTTAATCTTTTTGAATATAATATTCTTTATTTTGATAAGTTTGACATCTAAAGATAAAAAAGAAAATATTAAAGAGTGGGAAAAATGGTTGATAGCTTTTGTTATTCTTGCAGTTGTTGCTCTTATTTTTACTAGCTTATATTTACAGTGGACACCTTATAAATCAGACTTAATAAAAGGAATTCAAGGAAGATATTTTATTCCATTACTACTATTAATATCTTTAGTTTTAGCTAATAAAAGAATAGTGTTTAATGGAAAAAGTAATAGTAAGTATTTAGAATCATTTTTGATTTTTGAAAATATTTGTGCTATTTCAATAATAATTATTTATTTTATGTAGGAGGATGTAAATGAAGAAAGATAAATCGGCTTTATTTGTTAAGAAGTGTTTAAAATTATTTCATATAAAAGTGAGTAGTAAGACAGAAAAATTGTTAATTCAAATATTTAAATTTGGCATAGTAGGGGGAATTGCTTTTATAATTGATTATGTTTCCTTAATAATCTGTAAAGAAGTATTTCATCTTAATACCTTACTATCTGCTGCTATTGCTTTTACAATATCTGTTATATATAACTATATAGCAAGTGTTAAATGGGTATTTGATGTTAATAAAGAAAAAAGTGAAAAGACTAATTTTATTATCTTTATTATTCTTAGTATTGTAGGACTAATAATTACAGAAATAATTATGTGGTTAGGATCAGATATTATGGGTATTAGTTATTTAATTGTTAAAATAGTAGCGACTGCTATTGTAATGGTATTTAACTTTATTACTAGAAAGATGTTTTTAGAGTAGACATCTTTTTCTTTGCATACAAAAAAGAAGGAGTAGTAATTTCCTTCTTAGAATTCTTTGTTAGTAAATAACTCACCTAAGTCATAGAAACTGCCATCTTTAGTAGCCGCAATAGTTGTTATATAACCTGGGGCATTAGCAATGTATAGATTAATTACATCTTTAGCAGTAGGTAATACACCTTTGATAACAAAATTATCATTAGTATAGTTCATTTGTGAATAACCATTACCTTGGGTATCTTTCTTCCAAATAAACATTGGCATATAACTAACAGTAGAGTCTTCCATTAAAAAGAATAGAGTAATACCAGTAGCATCTTGACCAACATCTCCAATGTAAGCTGATTTAACTTTACTAGTGAAACCAGTTACTTGATATGTCTGGACAGTACCAACGTAAGAAGTTGCTCCACTGATTGGTCCAAAAGTAGCCCAGTCAATATTTAGAGTAACACTCATTTTATCTTGATTAACACTCATTGAAAGACCATATTTATTAGCTGGAGCTTCACTTTGATTACTATAAGTATTAGTACTGTTATTTAGACATTTACTAAGATCAAGTGGCTTGATAGTATCTTCTTCTTTAGTAGTATTATCATCAGAATTAGTATTCTTATCTGTTTTTGTAGTAGTATCTTTCTTATTAGATTCAGTTTTTTCTTCCTTATTTGTAAAGATGATACCTTTATCACTTAAAATGTAAGTTGATAGACCAATAATAACTAATACTAAGATAATAATAATGATAACTGGACCTTTACTCTTTTTCTCCTTAATAGTAACGTTTCCATCCATCTTTTTGTTTCTCCTTTCTATAATAAGTATAGCATCTAGCTAAAAATCAGACAATTTAGAACTAACTAGTTCTTTTCTTTTTGAGTAAAAAAATGTATAATAAGAAACGAAAGGAATTGAGGAAGATGGATAAGTTAACAAAAGAAGAAGTAGATCATATTGCACATTTAGCTCGTATTGGAATGAATGATAGTGAAAGAGAAACTTTTCAAGTAGAATTAAAGAAACTATTGGATGAAGTTAATAAAATTGTTGATATAAAAGGTTATGATGATGAGTTGATGTTTACTCCTAGTTCTAATAAAGCTGAGTTAAGAGAAGATGTAGCAGGAGAAATGATAAGTGCTAAAGAAGCTTTAGCTAATGCTCCAGCTAAGAATGGAAATTTTGTGGAAGTGCCGGTGATGATTAATGAATAGATATTTAGATTTAAGTTTAGAAGAAATTCACTCTTTATTAGTAGATAAGAAAATAACACCAGTAGATCTTGTTAAGGAGTCACTTGCAAGAATTGAAGAGAATAAAGACTTGAATGCTTTTATTACTATAAATGATAAAGCGATTGAAGAAGCTAGTAATTTAGGTGAGGTAGATAAAGATAATTTATTCTTTGGTATTCCTATTGCTATTAAAGATAATATTATGACTAAAGATTTAAGGACTACTTGTGCATCTAAAATGCTTGAAAATTTTATTCCTATTTATGATGCGACTGTTATCAAGAAAATTAAAGATGCTAAAATGATTATTGTTGGAAAGACTAATATGGATGAGTTTGCTATGGGATCAACTAGTAGAACCAGTTACTTTGGAGCACCTAAAAATCCAGTAGATAGAACCTTAATAGCTGGGGGATCATCTGGTGGAAGTGCTGCTTGTGTTGCTAGTAATGAAACATTTTTAGCTCTTGGTAGTGATACCGGGGGAAGTATTAGACAACCTTCTAGTTACACAGGAATAGTAGGAATGAAACCAACTTATGGAAGAATTTCTCGTTATGGATTAGTTGCTTTTGCCTCAAGCTTAGACCAAATAGGACCAATGACTAGAAATGTCTTAGAAAATGCTAAGTTATTAAATGTTATAGTAGGAGAAGATAATAAAGACTTAACTAGTGCTAAAAAAGAGAAGGAAGACTTTACTAGAAAAATAAATACATCGGTTAAAGCTCTAAGAGTAGCTGTTCCTAATTACTTCATGAGTGATATAGTATCAAATGAGATAAGAGAAGGAATTAAGAATGTTATTAAATTCTTAGAAGAAAATGGAGTAGTAGTTGATTATGTTGATATGAAATATCTTGATCAAGCAGTAACATTATACCAAGTCATTGCTATGGGAGAAGCAAGTAGTAACTTAGCTCGTTTTGATGGGGTAAGATATGGATATAGAACAGAAAACTATAATAATCTAGAAGAGATGTATTTAAAAACTAGACAAGAAGGTTTTGGTAGAGAAGTTAAACGTCGTATTATGGTAGGAAGTTACTTACTAAGTGGAGCTAATGCTAAAGTATATTATGATAAAGCTTTATCTATTCGTGATGATATTAAGAAAGAATTTGATAAGGTCTTTGCAAACTATGACTTAGTAATTGGACCAGTAACTACTACTACTGCTTATAAACTAGATAGTGATATGTCTGACCCGATGAAATCATTCTTAGATGATGTCTTAGTAATACCAGTTAATATGGCCGGTCTACCAGGACTTTCTCTTCCGGTAGCACCTAAATCTAGTAAACCATATGGATTACATATCATTGGTAATAGTTTTGATGAAGCGACAATCTATCAGTTAGCATCCTTTATAGAAGGGAGATATCAAAGATGAGTGAATATAAAGCAACAATTGGTATTGAAGTACACGTTGAGGTAAAGAGTAATACTAAATTATTTTCAGATAGTAAAAATACTTATGGAATGCCTACTAATACTTGTGTTAATCAAATAGACTTAGGCTATCCAGGAACTTTACCCACTTTAAATAAGGAAGTAATAAGACAAGGTATTAAAGCCTGTCATGTTCTACACTGTGATATTTCTAAAGTAATGCATTTTGATCGTAAGAACTATTTTTATCCAGATAATCCTAAGAACTATCAGATAACCCAGAATAGAACACCAATCGGTAGAAATGGCTACGTTGAAATAGAAGTAGATGGTAAGAAGAAAAAAATAGAAATAGAAGAGATGCATATCGAAGAAGATACTTGTAAGAGTGCCCATCGAGGAGACATTAGTTTACTAGACTTTAATAGAGCAGGGGTACCACTAATCGAAATAGTAACAAAACCTTGTATTAGTAGTAGTGAAGAAGCGATGAAATATTTAGAAAAATTAAAAGAGATACTTTTCTATGCTGATATATCAGACTGTAAGATGGAAGAAGGAAGCATGCGATGTGATGCTAACGTATCTATTTCTAAGACTGATAAGTTAGGTGTTAAAACAGAGATTAAGAATATTGGCTCTATTCATAATGTCGGACTTAGTCTAGATAAAGAGATTGCAAGACATAAAGAATTACTTGATAAAGGTGAAACCTTAAGGGAAGAGACAAGAAGATTTGATAGTAAGAAAAATGATACTATCTTAATGCGTGTTAAAGAAACTGGTAATGATTATCGTTATTTCCCAGAACCAGATATTCCTTATCTTTATCTAACCGATGAAATGATTAATTCTTCAATTGCAGAAATTCCATTACTTCCTGATGAGTTAAGAAGTTTATATAGAGAAAAAGGTATTAAGGAAAGTCAAATAGAAAAGATTATTTCTAATAGAAGTTTTTCATCATTCTTTACACCACTACTTAATACTAAAACTAATTATCAAGTAGCAGCTAACTTATTACTAGGTGATATAGCATCATACTTAAATAGAACTAGAAAAGAGTTAAGGGATACTTTACTTACTACTGAAAGATTAGTTAGTTTAATAGCTAAAATAGATGATGGTAGTCTATCTATGACTAATATTAAAGATTTAATTGATATGTTCTTAGAAGAAGATAAATCTATTGATGAAATTATGAAGGAAAAGAATATTCAAAATATAAAAGATGACTCTTTAATAAAAGATATTATCAAGAAAGTAATTGATAATAACTCTGAAAGTGTAAATGACTATAAGAGTGGCCATGATAGAGCTTTAAAATACTTGATGGGACAAGTGATGAAAGAGTCTAAAGGACAAGTTAATCCTGCTCTTGCTAATAAATTATTAAAAGAGGAACTTGATAGATATGGTATGTAATTATAAAATAAGAGTTACCCTTGAAGGGGTTGAAAAACAAATTAAAAGAGTATTTATAATAAACGAAAATGTCAAAATAGTTGATTTTTGTAAAGCTGTTATAATTAGTATGAATGGTTCTTTAGAGCATTTGTATGAACTTAAATATAAAAACAAATATTACATTTGTGACTATATGGAGAAAAACGGTTTTGATGAAATAAAGATGCGTAGTCAAAGGATTGGCGTTCTAGTTTTAGGTGAAAAAGATAAACTAGAACTAACATATGATTTTGGGGATAACTGGGTGTTTAAAATAGATGTTGTTAAGGTTACCTCAGGACATCATGAAAAAAATATTGATTTAATTGATGGTATAGGTAGAGGAATAGAAGAAGACTGTGGTGGAGTTTGGGGTCTAGAACAGTTAATAGACAATAAAGAAAATGACTGGGATTATGATTATAATGACTTTAATTTAAAAGAAATGAGTGATAAACTAGATAGATTATTTAATAAAGTGGTGAGGTGAAACTATGGATACAGAAAAGATAGCTACTATGCTAATTGAAATGAATAAAATGTTGTTGGGCAAAAAAGCATACATAAAAAAATATAAAAAATTAAGAAAGTTGCATAGTGAGATCCTTGCTAGTATGAATGATTATATGTTTACTGGTAAATATAATATAAATGAACATTCTGATTCGATTTCTTATGATTTGGCTAAAGAAATACCAAATGTAGATCTTACATTGGATTTTAGAAATCCTGATGATATAACTATACTTGATGAATTGTTCATATACAGAAATCATCCCGAGATAGTATCGTTAACAGATATATATTTAAGGAATAATAAGTTTAGAAATAAGGATAAAGTAAAACTACTAGAATGTATGAGAGATTCCTATGTTAGTTTATTTAAAATAGTAGATATTGATTTCAGTAGTGGTTATGTAACTTATGAAGATGTCTTTACAAAGAAAAAATATAAAATTATTGATATTGCTATGAGCAGTACCATGAAAGTTGATAAGAAATTAACAATTTATTTCTATAATAGAATAATTACATTTGATGATATATCATTTGGTACTGGTATGCATTGTGTGATGACTTCTGATAATAAACAATTAATGGAGTTCTTAAAGAAACATAAAAATAAAGAACGTAGTGACTTTGCTAGATGTATTTTATTGTACAATATAGCTAAAAATGAAGATGTATTTAAAATGAATTATAATAATAGTTATTAATATATAATTGATTAGCACTTTATAGTGCTTTTTTCTATAATTTATTTAAAAATCAGCAATTAACCGAAAAATAATCAGCAATTAACCGAAAAGTAATCATCAACTAACCGAAAATGTTTGATTATTTTAGAAAAAATACGTATAACTGTAAATGTAAGGGGTGATTCTGTGAGAGAGTATAGAGCAAGAATTATTGATACAATGCTTGAAAGAAAGTTAAAAGGTAAGGGAGTAGTTTTAATAGAAGGTCCAAGGTTGTGTGGAAAGACAACCACAGTTGAGCAAATTTCCAAAAGTGTTTTGTACATGGCAAAACCTGAAGATAAAGAACAAAATCTAATGTTAGCAGATATTAATCCAAGTCTATTATTAAATGGTGATGTTCCAAGACTAATAGATGAGTGGCAATTAGCACCAAAGTTGTGGGATGCTGTTAGATTTGAAGTTGACCATAGGGACGAAGAGGGACAATTTATTTTAACTGGATCGGCTGTACCAGCTAATATGGATAGTGTGAGTCATACAGGTACTGGAAGATTTTCTTGGTTAACAATGAGACCGATGACTTTATTTGAATCCGGAGAATCAAATGGTGAAATAAGTTTAAAAGAATTATTTTTAAATCCAAATAAAATAAGTGCATTAAATTCTCTGTCTCTAGAAAATATTGCCTTTTTATGTTGTAGGGGTGGTTGGCCAAGAAGTATTTTTATGGAAAGAGATGTCGCTTTAGAACAGGCCTATGATTATTATGATGCAGTAATAAATTCTGATATTTCAAGAGTTGATGGTATTAGTCGTTCACCAGAAAGAGCAAGAAATTTAATGAGAAGCTATTCTAGAAATATTGGAACTCAAGCAAATAATGAAACACTTAAGAAAGATATGATAAAAAATGATTCTGCATCTTTAGATGCAGATACTGTTCTTTCTTATGTTAATGCTTTAAAAAGAATTTTTATAGTAGAAGAAAGTCCTGCTTGGAATCCTAATTTACGAAGTAAGATTGCCACAAGAACTTCAGATACAAGATATTTTGTTGATCCCTCAATAGGGGTAGCTGCATTAGGAATAGGACCAAATGATTTGATCAACGATTTAAGAACTTTTGGATTAATGTTTGAATCATTATGCATAAGAGATTTAAGAGTGTATGCAGAAGCTAATAATGGAAAAGTGTATCATTATAGAGATTCATCTGATTTAGAGTGTGATGCTGTTATACATTTAAGAGATGGTTCTTATGGATTAATAGAAATAAAATTAGGTGGAGATAAATTAATTCAAGAAGGAGCAGAAAACTTAATAAAACTTCATGATAAGATAGATACAGAGACAATGAAAAATCCATCATTTATGATGGTTCTAACTGCTACAGGTAATTATGCTTATAAAAGAGAAGATGGGGTATTTGTTGTTCCTATTGGATGCTTAAAGGATTAATAGATAAAACATATATATGTTGCAAATAAATATAATTTGAGTACAAATATTGCATTACATTGCAAAAAATAACATGTTATCATTAATTTAGTCAATCGCTATGATAGAAAATTAATATTTAGAAAAATTAAAAAATGGAAAGATAAAGATTTAATTAAAATAATAACAGGTATAATATGTTGTGACAAATCACAACTGTTTGAATTATATATATACTACTTAATATAGGGAAAATTAATGTTCTTGATTGGTTACTTGGTGAAAAAAAGTAATTTAGTGCTAACTTGGTTTAGTGCTTTTTTTCTTGATTATTTTTGATTTTTGACTATAATATATAGCATCTAAAGAGGGGATACTAGATATGAGTAGTGATAAATTATCAAAACTAAGTAAAAAATCATTAGATGAATACTTTGAAAATCTCAGTAAACAACAACTGTATTATCGTGATAGTCTTTCTTTACCGGAGTTTGCTACATTTGGTGTAGAAATAGAATATGAAAAATTTAAGAAGGAAAAAGTAGATAATTTTACTAGAAAAAATCTTAAAAAATGGCAATCAAAAGATGATGTAACTCTAAGAAGAGGAGGAGAAGTATCTTCTCCAATACTTACTGATACTCTTACTACTTGGAAAGAACTTAGAGAAATATGTAGTTATCTAAGAAAAAATAATGTCTATACTAAGGGAAATGCAGGTGGACATATTCATGTAGGTGCGCATATAATGAATGCTGATTTGGAATCTTGGAGATGCTTTCTTAAAACCTATATGATTTATGAAAATGAATTTGTTTATTTCCTAAATGGAAAAAGTAAATTACCTAGAAGAACAATGCCTGAGTATGCTAAATTAGTTAGTTCTACTTATTATAAACGACTTGATGATATTAATGAAGCCAGAGACTTATCAGAACTTTATTATCCAATTATACTATCTAAGAAAAATGCTTTGTCATTTTATTATACTAAAATCGGAAATACTCATCGTGATGTATATAATACAGTGGAGTTTAGAAGCCCTAATGGTACTGACAATGAGTTAATTTGGCAAAATAATGTAAATACTGTTACTAAATTAATGTTAGCAGCAAGAAATAAAAATATAGATGAAGACTTTCTAGATTATAAATTAGAAAGAGAACCAGCTAAATTTACTGATATAGCCAAGGCCTTAGAAGTAGCAGATATAATATTTGATAATGATTTAGATAAGATGTATTTCTTAAAACAATATAAAAAAGACTTTTCTTTTGTTGAAGAAAAAAGAGGGAAAGTAAAAGTTATGTCTTTTAAGTAAAGGAGTGATTATTAATGAAAACTAATGATGGTGTAAATCTTAATAAATTTGATTATTTTCCACTTGAAGAATATGTACACAGAATAAATGTAGAAGACTTTGTTTTAGAGCATATGGAAGAGACTAATAAAGAATTTGATGAATATTTATCTATTATTTCTAAGTGTGATGATTATACTAAGATATATTACTTTTTAGAAACAATTAGTAAAGAAGTTATTGCATCACAGAAAATAGAAAAGCATTATGTTAAGAATAAAGATATCTTGGAAAAAGATGGGTTCTTTACCTCTTTACAGATGAGTCATGCTAATATAAAAAGACTTCATGAGATAGCTACTAAAGAGGAAAGTGATTATCGTGATAATGAGGTTAGAGTAAGTGCCATGATAGATGGTAGAGAAAAAATATATTGGTATGGAGCAAAGCCTTCTGATGTAAAACCATTTATGGATGACTTTATTAAATTTTATAAGACTAAATCTTTATCTGTAGTAGATAGTAATCCTTTTTTAAAGAGTGCTCTTGCTCATTTATTATTTGTAAGAATACATCCATTTAGTGATGGTAATGGAAGAACGGCTAGAATGATTCATAATATGAGGTTTACGGAAAGTATCAATAATATCTACGGAATGAAGCTTAAACTTTGTCCTTTAAATTTATCACAAAGTATTTTAATAAATCAGTTTACTTATGTTAATAGAATTGATGATATCTATTTTGATTTGGAACATGATAGTAATCACGAGATTAATAGATGGTTTGATTTTATTTTAAATATGGTTGATGAACAACTATACTATAGTAAGATGCGAATACCAAGATTTAAAAGACTAGTACCAGCCTTATTTGACAAAAATGTGGAACCTAATAATAGTCAAATAGCAGAAGAGATTAAGAAGATTAAGATTAAATAGGAGATTGCTACTTTCTAAAAGATATTGTATAATACATAATAGGATGTGAGTGAAATGAAAGATATTAAGAAATTTATAAAGAAAAATAAAATGACTGTAATTGTAGTTATTTGTTGTTTAATACTAACTATTGTGATATTTGCTTTAAAATTAACTTTTTTCCCTAATGAAGCAAAAGCTATTTATGGGGATAGACTAGAAGGACTAACAGAGGCAAGAATAAAAGATAGTGATTTAGAACAGATTGAGTCAAATCTAAAGGAAAAAGATGGAGTAGAGAAAGTATCAACCTCATTTTCAGGTAGAATCTTAAACGTAATTATTACTGTTAAAGAAGATATGACAGTAGATGGTGTTAAATCATTCCCAGATGAAGTTGATAAAGCTTTAGATGAAAAACAAAAGAAAGCTTATGATGTACAAGTATTTATTAAAAAGACTAAAGATGATGATAAATTCCCAGTAATCGCATATCGTCATCAAGGTGGAGATCATTATTCTTTTACTAAGGATAGATAGGAGACATTATGAAAAAGAAATTATTTTTTCTAATACCAATAATAATAGTAGCAATAGTTTTCTTTGGAGTTTATGGCTACTATAATAAACAAGATGCTAAAAATGCTTTAACTGTTACAGAGAAGAAATGGGTAGAAGAAAATAAAAGTAATGTTATAGATTTTTCTGTAATAAATGACTATCCATTATATGGGTTAAATGGAGAAGGAGTCTTTTTTAACTTTTTAAATGACTTTGAACAAGATGTTGGTTTAGAGTTTAATAAAGTATCTTATTTAAAAGAAGATAAGATTAGTTCTAAGGGTTATAGCTTTAGAGTCTTAGATAATGATACTAAGTTAACTAAGAATGATTTGTTACTATTTAATGATGGCTATATTGCATTAGGTAGAGAATATCAAAGAATAAATCATATAACTGATATGAAGAATATTACTTTTGGTGTATTAAAAGATGATGCATCTGATATTAGTTATTACTTAAAGTCTGGTAGTAACTTAGTATATAAATCTTATGATGATGTAGATAGTTTATTTAAAGCCCTTGATAGTAAAGATGTAGAAATGATTATTATTCCTAATATAATGTATTTAAATAAAACTATTGGTAAGAAAGATTATATTATTAATTACTATTTTACTGAGATGAAGAAACAAGTAGTTTTAACACTAGCAAGTGATAATTATAAACTTAATACAATAATTAAAAGTTATTATAAGAAATGGAAAGATAGCGAATATGTTAATGAATATAATGAAGCTTACTTAGATTACTATATGAAAGAGAATAATATCTCATCTAAGACTAAAGCTGATTTAATCTCTAAAAACTATGTATATGGTTATGTAGAAAACTCACCATATGAAGTAGAAATAGATGGTAAAATAGCGGGTATTGCTGGTGAATATATCAATCGTATTGAAAGACTTATGGATATTAGTTTTACTTTTAAAAAGTATCCTAGTAAAGAAGCTTTAGAGAAAGCTATTAAGAAAAATGATGTTGATATTTATTTTGATTATTATGGTTTTGGTGAGGAAAATAGTAATTATTTATCAACACTATCAACTTTTGTAGAAGACTATGTGGTATTAGGTAAACAAAGTAATAGTCAAATAGTTAGTTCTTTTGAAAGCTTAAAAGGGGAAAAACTTGCTATGCTAGATAATGATTCTTTGTATGATTACTTTAAAAATAATAGTAGAAGTAATATTACTACTTATAAAGACTTAGATAGTTTAGTAAAGAAAGCAAATGCTAAACTAGTAGTTATTGATAAAGAAGTTTATTATCGTTATCAACATACTAAATTTAAAAACTATGTAGTTATTTATACTGATACAATGATGAATGACTATAAGTTTATGGTAAAGAAAGAAAATAAGGCTTTCTATAACTTATTTAACTATATAATAAGTACTAACTCATATTATAACTATCGTAATGCCGGACTTATTGATATAGAGCGAACAGTAGTAGAAAGAAGTAGTTTTAGAGAGTTATTCTTCCTAATTTTAATGTTAATATTTATTCCTTTAGTAGTCTTATTAATAATTTATTTGTATGCTAAAGAGAAAAAGAAAGTTAAGAAGGTTAAAAAGGAAGATAGACATAAATATACAGATTTATTAACAGGATTAAAGAATAGAAATTATTTAAATAAAAAAGTTCCGGAATGGGAAGCAAGTAATGTTTATCCACAGGCAGTAGTTATGATTGATTTAAATAATATTAAGTATATCAATGATAATTATGGTCATGAAGAAGGAGACAATGTGATTGTTAAATCAGCTTCAATCCTTGTTAATTCCCAGTTAGAAAACACAGAAATAATTAGAACTGATGGAAATGAATTTTTAGTATACTTAGTAGGTTATAGTGAAAAACAAGTAGCAACTTATACTTTAAAGTTAGAAAAAGAGATGAAAGCTTTACCTCATGAGTTTGGAGCTTGTGTAGGATATAGTATGATTTTTGATGAAATTAAAAGCTTAGATGATGCTATTAATGAAGCTACTTTAGAAATGATGACTAAGAAGCAAGGATTAAAATAGGAGGAGTTATGCGAAGTAGAGCTAGGGAATTTGTAAGAAAAGTAATAGCAATCGTAAGAAGACCTGATATGCGAATATTACCAGGTCAACTTGCTTTCTTTTTAGTACTTTCGATGATTCCCTTGCTAGCTTTGGTTGGAACAATTGGTAGTAAATTAGGACTTAGTATGACTGCCTTTCGTAATGCTTTAGAGTCAACGGTTCCTGATGCTGTTATAAATACTTTGTTTCCAGCCGATGCTACTACGGGTCTTAACTTTAATGTAGCCGTTTTCTTTATTGCTGCTTTTTTATTAGCTAGTAATGGAGCATACTCTGTTATTACTACCTCAAATAGAATATATCAAGTAGAAGATAACAGTGAATTAAGAATGAGAAGTAAAGCAGTCTTACTAACTTTTATCTTAGTAAGCTTACTATTTTTCTTAATCTTAGTACCAGTATTTGGTGATACCCTAATATCACTAGCAGAAATTAATCTACATAATGCTAAACTAGCAGCTTTTATAAGAAATCTATATCATTTAGTAAAGTATCCACTATCTTTATTCTTACTATACTTTAATATAAAACTTATCTATATACTAGCACCAGATAAGGAAGTTACTAGTAATGAGGTAAGAGCAGGGGCAATGTTTACTACTATATTTTGGTTACTTAGCTCAAAGATATATGCTTTTTATGTAGAGTACTTCTCACACTATGATATTTTCTATGGAAGTATGTCTAATATCTTAGTCTTATTATTCTGGGTTTATATTCTAGCATATATATTTACTCTTGGTATGAGTTTTAATCAGGCTGGAGTTATTCAGGAGACTATTGAACTTAGAAGAAGTGATATTGCTAAAAGACTTAAGAAAAATCAAGATATCTCGTAAAATATTCATCAAAGGTTAGGTTACTAGCCTTTATTTTTTTGGCTAATTTAAGACCAACATAACGGTAGTGCCAAGATTCAAACTGATAGCCAGTAATACTTTCTTTACCACTAGGATATCTTAAGATGAAACCATATTTATAAGAATTATCTAACATCCATTGATACTCTTTAGTATTAGTAAAGTTTTCAAAAGAACTAATAGTATTATCAACATCGACAACTAAACCAGTTTGATGGTCAGAGTACCCTGGTCTTGCTGAATAGGTATCAGCTTTATTAACGCCATCAGCTTCTACATATTTATCATATAATCTTTTTTGATAAGTATAGCCTCTATAAGCAGAAATAGCTCTAATAGTAAGTCCTTCTTCTTTAGCTTTATCTACTAGGTTATAAAAATTATCTCTTGCTTCTTCTACTAGATAAATACCTTCCTTACTATAAGGCATAGTCATCTCTACTAGATTATTAGGAACAAACTCTTCCTTTAAGTAGTTATATTTATTAACCAAGGTATAAAAAGTATTTAAATATTTTGCTTCTTTAGTATTAGTATAAAAAGGTAAATCTAGATTAAGATTAACTATTGTTACTACATCACTAACTGATAAGTTACTATTAAGTTTATGATAATCTTGATATCTTTTGATGTTATTACTCTTATAATAAGGTAGACACTTTGCATCAATGATGAAACTATGTTTAACCTTACTACTACTTTTAGGCCTATCTTTTAAAATGATGAATCCTAACGAAATAATAACTATAAGAGAAATAATTAAGAAAACTAACTTTTTCATAAAATCACCACTACTATATTATAATGTTTAGCTGATATAATCATTCATAAATATTAAATAGTTACATAGTTTTTAACAAGGAGTGATTTATTTAATGAAGAAATTGGTAGTTAGTTTTTTAGTTATGTTACTTTTGTTTCCCATGGTTGTAAAGGCTGATGATACAGCACTTATCCCTAATGCTAAGAGTGGTGTATTAATGGAAGAGTCTACTGGTAAGATTATTTTTGAAAAGAATAAGGATGAGAAAGTAGCAGTAGCATCTATGACTAAGATGGTCGCTCAGATTTTAATATTAGAAGCGATAGAAAAAGGGCAAATTAAATGGACTGATAAAGTAACGGCTTCTGCTAATGCTTCTAGTATGGGTGGAAGTCAAATATATTTGTCAACTGGTGAGACTCTAACGGTAGAAGAGATGATGAAAGGTATTTCTATGGCTAGTGCCAATGATGCTACAGTTGCTATGGCTGAATTTTTAAAGGGAACAGAAATAGATTTTGTTAAAGAGATGAATAAAAAAGTAAAAGAATTAGGACTTAAAAATACGCAGTTTAAAAACTGTACGGGACTAGATGAAGAAGGACACTATTCTACCTCTTATGATATGGCTGTTATTGCAAGAGAGTTATTAAAACATGAAGATATCCTAAAGTTTTCTTCTAAATATGAAGATTATCTAAGAGTTAATACACCAAATAAGTTTTGGTTAGTTAATACTAATAAGTTAGTAAGATTTTATGAAGGAGCAGATGGGTTAAAGACTGGTCATACTGATGCTGCTAAATATTGTCTTGCAGCAACAGCTAAGAAAAATGATATGCGACTAATCGCTATTGTCTTAGGAGAAGAAGTATCAAAAGTAAGAAATAGTGAGACTATGGCTTTACTTGATTATGGATTTAATACTTATAAAGTACAAATAGTAAAAAAGAAAAATGAAACAGTAAAGACTGAAAGAATAGAAAAGGCTAGTACTAAGAAGATAGAGTATACACCAGTATATGATATAGGTATTTTATCTAGGAAAGGTGATACTAAGAAAAAATATAGTTATGATATTAAAATAACTAAGAATAGTTTACCTTTAACTAAAGGAGAAGTAGTTGGTAAAATAAGAATTAAAGATGGTAATAATGTTGTTGGAGAAGGAGACTTAACGGTTAAAAAATCAACTAAGAAATTATCTTATCTAGTTCTTCTTAGAAATACTATTTATGATATAGCAAGTGGTAATTCATCAGTTAAATAATACATTTTTGATTAATGGAACCTAATAATTATTTGGTTCTATTTTATATATAATTTGGTGTTAGATTTTATGATAAAAATGGATATCATTCAAGAATGTATACAAATATAAAGAAGATTGGATAATAAACCATATTTAATTCCATTTAATAATATTGAGAAAAATTGAAAAAATTTCTCTTTTTTATGATATACTACATATGATTATTTGCTTTGAGAGGAGTGATTACATGAATAATTTCAACTTAAATTTATTTAAATATTTTTATTATGTAGTCTATTATAATGGATTTACTAATGCATCAAAAAATTTGAATATTGCTCAATCATCATTAAGTTATAATATAAAGCAATTAGAATTGCAATTGGATAAAACATTAATTATTAGAAATAATAAGAATTTTGAATTAACTGAGGATGGGTACAATTTATATGAAAATCTAAAGTCTGCTTTTAGTATTTTGAATCAAAATTTGGAACAATTTGATAATCAAAATATTGTGGAATTAACTATTGGAGTTAGACACTATTTATCAGATTTTATTTTTAGAGATTCGATAGTTGAATTTATTAATACATATCCTAATATTCATATTAATATAAAATTATATTCTAAATTAGATGTGAAAAAATTTGAAGATGAGTATGATATACTAATTGATTATGAAGATTATACTAATTTAATTAATACTAATAATAAAGATTTATTATGCGTTTTAAATAATACTTTTGTTTCGGGAAAGGAACTAGCAAAGAATTACGAATCAATTCAATCAATTAAAGAATTAGGAAACACAAGATTAATATCGATGTGTCCAAATAAAAGAAATGGTAAATTTCAAAAAATATGTTTTGAAAATGGTATTTTATTTGAAAATATTATATCAATTAATGATAGTATAATTTCTAAAAAATTAGTAAAGAATAATTTAGGATTATGTTTTGTTAACGGAGAATTTTTTAAAGAAGAAATCGCAAATGGAGATGTAAAAGAAATTAAAGTAAAAGAACAATTATTTAATGATAATGTATATATTGTTTATAAAAAAGGTAAAAATATTAATAACATAAATAAATTTATTAATATATTAAAAAAGCAGTATAAGGAGGAGTTATAGTGAGTAAGTGGGACTTATAT
>CAVLCG010000003.1:0-33518 GCA_963661445.1 bacterium
CCACTTAACGCCGACGATAGTGTATGCGAAAATAGGAAGTTGCCAAGATTTTTTTTGTTTTATTTTTTATGATATCATAACCAAAAATTGGTTATTTTTTTCTATTGATAATAGAACAATTGTATTATATAATATAGACAAAAAGGAGGTACTATGTCACGAATTATTTTTCATATAGATGTTAATAATGCTTTTTTATCATGGACAGCGGTTTATTTATTAAAAGAAGGTTATAAAAAAGATATTAGAAAGATTCCAGCCGTTATTGGTGGAGATGAAAAAAAAAGAAGAGGAATAGTACTTGCCAAAAGTCCTATTGCTAAAAGATATGGAATTGTTACAGCAGAGACTTTGTATAGTGCAAGAAAAAAATGTGGTTGGCTAGAAGTTTTTCCACCTAATTATCCTTTTTATGTAGAACAGTCTAAAAAACTATATAATTATTTAGCTAGTTATACACCTAATATTGAACAATACTCAATAGATGAATGTTTTCTAGATATGACTGGTACTTCCTTACTTTATGGTAATGATTATCTAAAACTAGCTTATAAAATAAAAAATGAAATTAAAGAAAAATATGGTTTTACAGTAAATGTTGGAATTGGTGAAAATAAGCTTTGTGCTAAAATGGCTAGTGATTTTGAAAAGCCTGATAAAGTTCATACTCTTTATATGAATGAAATTGAAACAAAGATGTGGCCCCTTCCCGTAAATGATTTATTTATGTTAGGAAGAAGTTCTGCTAAAAGATTAGAAGAGTTGGGAATAAAGACAATAGGAGATTTAGCTAAATGTTCACCTACTTTCTTAAGAAAACATTTTAAAAAGCAAGGTGATTATTTTCTAGAAGCTTCTAAAGGAATTGATTATTCACCTGTAGTTCCTAAAAGTGATAAGAATAAATGTATTAGTATTTCTAGAACTTTACCATATGACTATACAAAGAAAGAAGAATTAGAAAAAGTTTTATTTGATGAAGTAGAAAGTGTTACCTTTGATCTTAGAAGAAAAAAACTTTATGCTAAGACAGTTGCTATTACATATAGAAATTTTTTGTTTAAGAATTATTCTCATCAAATGACTATAGATAATCCTACTAATTCAACTAATGATATATATAATCAAGTACTAGTTTTATTTACAAGAAGTTGGAGAGAGGATCCGATTAGAAATATAGGTGTTAGACTCTCAGATTTAACAGATGAGAAAAAAGAGCAAATGTCAATCTTTGATAATGTAGAGAAAAAAGAAGTTAGTGAAGTTGAAAAAGTAATGGATGAAATTATAAATAAATTTGGAAGAGATAGTGTAAAATTTGCTAGCAAAAGTGTTAAAAAAACTAAAAACTAGTGACTTTACACTTTTTTAGAAAAAATATTCAAAAAAATTAATTTTTTAAGGAAAAATTGCTTGTTTTTATGGAAATAGTATGCTAAAATTAAATACGTGTGACTGCTTAGATGTGAGAGGTTGCCGATACGCCAGGTTAAGTTGACAATGGAAATCGGGTTATTCGCACGGAGCAAGTCTATACTAGATATAGGCGAAGGGAGGAAGTTACTATGTCAACAGAAAAGGTTCGCATCAAGTTAAAGGCTTATGATCACAGAGTACTTGACGATGCTGTAACAAGAATTGTAGAAACTGTCAAAAGAAGTGGAGGAGAGGTTGTTGGACCTGTACCATTACCTACTGAAATTGAAAAGTTTACAATCTTAAGAGCTGTTCACAAATATAAAGATAGTCGTGAACAATTCGAAATGCGTACACACAAACGTTTAATTGATATCAAAAATCCTAATAAGGATACAATTGAAGCTTTAAAACGTTTAGACTTACCAAGTGGTGTAGACATTCAAATCAAAATGATTTAATAGGAGGAAAAAATGAAAGGAATCTTAGGAAAAAAAGTCGGAATGACACAAGTTTTCACAACAGAAGGAAAATTAATTCCTGTAACTGTTGTTTCTGTTGAGCCTAATGTTGTAACTCAAATTAAGACAACAGAAAAAGAAGGTTATGATGCAATTCAATTAGGATTTGATACTATTACTGAAAAAAGAAGTAATAAACCTGAAATTGGTCATACCAAAAAAGCTAATACAGAACCTAAGCGCTTCTTAAGAGAAATCAGGGGCGTTGATACAAATGATTATACTTTAGGTCAAGTAATTGATGCTTCAATATTTGAAGCTGGAGAAATAGTTGATGTAACAGGTATCAGCAAAGGAAAAGGTTTCCAAGGTGTTATCAAACGTTATAATCAATCTCGTGGACCTATGGGACACGGTTCTCAATACCATCGTGGAGTTGGTTCTTTAGGAACAATGAGACCAATGCACGTATTAAAAGGTAAAAAGTTACCTGGACAAATGGGTAATGTAAAATCTACTGTTCAAAATCTTGAAATCGTTGCAGTTGATTTAGAAAATAACATTATCTTAATTAAAGGAAACGTACCTGGACCAAAGAAAGGTCTTGTTCAAATTAGAACAGCCGTTAAAAAGCCAAGTCAAAAAAATGATGCAGCTGACTTAATTACTTATCAAAAGGAATCTAATGAAGTTATCGAAGAAGCTGTAGAAGCACCAGTTGAACAAGTAGAAGAAAAGTCAGAATAATCATCACGAAAAATAAAAGAAAGTGATTGAAGGAGGAAAAAGCATGAAAAAGGTAAAACTTGTAAACCTTAAGGGTGAAGAAGTTAAAGAATTAAAAGTAAATGAAATTTTTGATATTACCCCAAATGATAAAGTATTATATGATGCGATTATTCTTCAACAAGCATCATTACGTCAGGGGACACACTCTACTAAAACTCGTAGTGAAGTAAGCGGTGGAGGAAGAAAACCATGGAAACAAAAAGGTACAGGACATGCCCGTCAAGGTTCTATTAGAGCTGTTCAATGGGTAGGTGGTGGACGTTACGGAACACCAGTACCTCGTGACTATAGTAAAAAGCAAAATCGTAAAGAACGTCGTTTAGCATTAAAGAGTGCCTTTGCTCATAAATTCTTAGATGGAGAAGTTATGGTAATTGAAGAATTAGTTTTTGGAACACCAAAGACAAAAGAAATGGTATCTTTACTAAAGAATATGAAAATTGAAGACAAAAAAGTATTATTTGTTGTAGACCAATTTGAAGAAAACGTTATCTTAGCATCAAGAAACTTACAAAATGTTGCATTAATTTCTAGTGATGAAGTAAATGTTCTTGATATTGTAAATAGTGACGTTATGGTTATGACAGAAAAAGCTCTTAAAGACGTAGAGGAGGTGCTTAAATAATGGATACTAAGTATTTAGAAATCATTAAAGCTCCAGTTATTACTGAAAAAAGTGGAGTTATAGCACAAAATGGAAAATATGTTTTCAAAGTTGATTCTAGAGCTAATAAAATAGAAATTAAACAAGCTATTGAAAAAATATTTAATGTTCATGTTAAAGAAATTAGAACAATTAATGTAAAACCTAAGAAAAGAAGAGTTGGACGCTATACTGGTCTTACAAATCGTTGTAAGAAAGCTATTGTTAAGTTAGCTGAAGGCGAAGAAATTAATCTTGGTTAGAAGGAGGAAATGAGTTATGGCAATTAAAAAGTTTAGACCTACTACACCAGGACAAAGAAATAAAAGTACTCTTGTCAATGAAGAAATAACAAAAAGTACACCAGAAAAAAGTTTAGTTGTAACACTAAATAAAAAAGCTGGTCGTAACAATCAAGGTAAGATAACTGTTCGTCATCAAGGTGGTGGAGTTAAAAGAAAATACCGTATCATTGATTTCAAGAGAAATAAATTTGATGTTGAAGGTGTTGTAGCAAGTATTGAATACGATCCAAATCGTAGTGCTAATATTGCACTAATCAATTATTTAGATGGTGAAAAAAGATATATTATTGCACCTAAGGGCTTAAAAGTAGGAGATAAAATCGTTGCTAGTGAAAATGCTGATATTAAAACTGGTAATGCTCTACCTATAATGAATATACCTGTAGGTACAGTTATTCATAATATTGAACTTCGTCCAGGAAAAGGTGGAAGCTTAGCACGTAGTGCTGGAAGTTCTGCACAAATCCTTGGTCGTGAAGGAAATTATGTAATGATTCGTTTATCAAGCGGAGAACAAAGACGTGTACTTGGAACTTGTATGGCAACTATTGGTGTAGTTGGTAATGAAGATTCAAATCTAGTAAAACTTGGAAAAGCTGGTAGAAAACGTCACATGGGTATTCGTCCAACAGTTCGTGGTTCTGTTATGAATCCAAACGATCACCCTCATGGTGGTGGAGAAGGAAGAGCACCTATCGGTCGTAAAGGACCTGTTACTCCTTGGGGTAAACCTGCTCTTGGATATAAAACAAGAAATAATAAACGTACGGATAAATTTATTGTTCGTCGTCGTGGAAGTAAATAGGGAGGAAAATAATGGCAAGAAGTTCAAAGAAAAAACCTTATGTTTTTGATAGATTATTAAAAAAGGTAAAAGAATTAAACAAAAGTGGTAAAAAAGAAGTAATTAAAACTTGGTCACGCCGTTCTACTATTTATCCTGATTTTATTGGTCATACATTTGCTGTACACAATGGACGTGAATTTATTCCTGTTTATGTTACAGAAGATATGGTTGGACACAAATTAGGTGAGTTTGCATTAACTCGTAAATTTGGTGGACACGGAAGCGACAAGAAGAAGTAGAAGACAAGGGAGGAAAAATTAGATGGAAGAGATAAAACAAGCACAAGCAATTGCTAAAATGCAAAGGATTTCTCCAATCAAAGCACGTCTTGTAGTTGATATGATTCGTGGTAAAAAAGTTAATGAAGCCCTTGCAATTTTAAGTAATACTAATAAAAAAGCAGCCGTTATGGTAAAAAATACATTAAATTCAGCTATTGCTAATGCAACTAATAATCATGATATGAAATTAGAAAACTTATATGTAAGTGAAGCAAGAGTTGATGCTGGTCCTGTAATGAAGAGAATTTTATTCGATTCTCGTGGACGTATCGGACATAAAGATAAGAGAACTAGTCACATTGTTATTAAAGTGGCAGAAAAATAATAAGGAGGAGAAAAAATGGGACAAAAAGTTGATCCAATTGGACTAAGACTTGGAATCAATAAAGATTGGGAAGCAAAATGGTATGCTTCAAAAACTGACTTCTCAAAAGTTTTAGCTAACGATCTTAAAATTCGTGAATATATCAAAAAGAATTTAAAGAATGCAGGAATTGCAAAAGTTGAAATTGATCGTACTAATAAAAAATGTGAAGTTACCATTCATACCTCTAAACCTGGTGTTATCATTGGACGCGGAGGAGAAGAAATTACAAAGCTTAGAAAAGATATGACAAAGGAAATTGGTGAAAATATCAATGTTTCTATCGTAGATATCAAGAAAGCTGATTTAAATGCTCAACTTGTTGCTGATTCTATAGCAAATCAAATTACTAATCGTGCATCATTCCGTATGGCACAAAAAAGAGCTATTAGAAATGCTATGAAGGCTGGAGCAAAAGGAATTAAAACACAAGTATCTGGACGTTTAGGTGGAGCAGATATGGCTCGTAGTGAACATTATATAGAAGGAACTATTCCACTACATACATTACGTGCTGATGTTGATTATGCTACTAGTGAAGCAGATACAACTTATGGAAAAATCGGAGTTAAAGTTTGGATCTATAAGGGAGAAATCCTAAACAATAAAAAGGCTAAAGGAGGTAATTAATATGTTAATACCATCAAGAACTAAATATCGTCGTGTTCATAGATTACCTTACGAAGGCAAAGCTAAAGGTAATGTAGAACTTCATTTTGGTGAATATGGTCTTATGGCTAAAGAAGGAGCTTGGATTACAGCTAACCAAATTGAAGCAGCTCGTATTGCTATGACACGTTATATGAAACGTGGAGGAAAAGTTTGGATTAATATTTTCCCACACTTACCATTAACTGCTAAAGCTATTGGTACTCGTCAAGGAAAAGGAAAAGGTAGTGTAGATAAATGGGTTGCAGTTGTTAAAGAAGGAAAAATCATGTTTGAAATTTCTGGAGTATCAGAGCCTGTTGCTCGTGAAGCTTTAAGACTTGCAAGTCATAAATTACCAATTCAATGTAAATTTGTAAAAAAAGAGGAAGGTGGTGTTACGAATGAAGATTAGTGAAATCAGAGAATTATCAAATGAAGAAATTAATGCTAAATTAAAAGAATCTAAAGAAGAACTTTTTAACTTACGTTTTCAACAAGCTACAGGTAATCTAGAAAAACCTTCTCGCATTCGTGATTTAAGACACACCGTTGCTAGATTAAAAACCGTTTTAAGAGAACGTGAATTAAAGGAAGAAGTATAGGAGGGAATTTATGGATAAGAAGAAAAGCCATGAGTTAGTAGGTAAAGTTGTTAGTGCTAGTAATAATAAGACAATTACTGTACTTGTAGAAACACATAAAATGCACCCACTATATCATAAAAGAGTAAAATCATCAAAAAAATATAGTGTTCATGATGAAACAAATAAAGCTAAAGTAGGAGATGTTGTAAGAATCGTTGAAACTAGACCACTTTCTAAAACAAAACATTTCTACTTAAAAGAAATCGTAAAAGAAGCTATAGTATTATAGTAAAAGAAAAAGGAGGATGTAATCGATGTTACAACAGGAAAGTAGATTAAAAGTTGCTGATAACTCTGGTGCACGTGAATTACTAGTAATTCGTGTACTTGGTGGAAGCCATGTTAAGACTGGAAATATTGGTGATGTAGTAGTAGGAACTGTGAAAAATGCTATTCCAAACTCCCCATACCCAAAAGGTAAGGTTGTAAAAGCTGTTATTGTTCGTAGCAAACAAGGTCTAAGACGTGAAGATGGAAGTTATATCAAGTTTGATGACAATGCTTGTGTTATCATTCGTGATGATAAGACTCCTGTAGGAACTCGTATCTTTGGACCAGTAGCACGTGAACTTCGTGAGAAAGATTATATGAAAATAGTATCTCTTGCGAAAGAGGTATTATAAGGAGGTTATTATGAAGTTAAAAGTTGGAGATAAAGTAGAAGTAATTTCTGGTTCTGATAAAGGAAAAACTGGTAAGATTATTAAAACATTAAGAAATGAAAATAAAGTTATTGTTGAAGGTGTTCATATTGTTAAGAAACATCAAAAGAGTAATGGAAATACAACTGGTGGAATTTTAGAAATAGAAGCACCAATTGATGCAAGTAATGTTATGATAATTGATCCAAAAACTAAAAAGAGAACAAGAATTGGCTATACTAATGATAAAAACAATAAAAAAGTAAGAATTAGTGTCAAGTCAAAAGAGACACTTGATTAGTGTGGAAGGAGGGTATAACGAATGAACCGCCTAAAAGAAAAATACGTAAAAGAAATTGTTCCAAGTTTAATGAACAAATATAATTATAAATCAATTATGGAAGTACCTAAGTTAGATAAGGTAGTTATTAACATGGGTGTTGGTGATGGAGCTAGTAATGCAAAATTATTAGACGCTGCTGTTAGTGATTTAGCTAAAATCTCTGGACAAAAACCAGTTGTTACAAAAGCTAAGAAGTCAATTGCTGGATTTAAAATCAGAGAAGGTCAAAAAATCGGATGTAAGGTAACTTTAAGAGGAGAAAATATGTATAACTTTGTTGATAAGTTAATTTCTATCTCTCTTCCTCAAGTACGTGACTTCCGTGGTGTTAGTCCTAAATCATTTGATGGACGTGGAAATTATACTTTAGGTATTAAAGAACAATTAATCTTCTCAGAAATCAATTATGATGAAGTTGTAAAAGTACGTGGTATGGATATAGTATTTGTTACCACTGCAAAGACCAATGAAGAAGCTTATGACTTATTAAATGAACTTGGAATTCCATTTAGAAAGTAATTGGAGGGATAAAATGGCAAAAAAAAGTATGATTGTAAAAAATAATAGAAAGCCAAAATTTAAAGTACGTGAATATACACGTTGTACACGTTGTGGTAGACCTCATGCTGTTATGAGTAAGTTTGGGATCTGTCGTATATGCTTCCGTGAATTGGCTTCAAAAGGACAAATACCAGGCGTTAAGAAATCAAGCTGGTAGAAGGAAGGAGGATAAGAATGGCTGTAGTTACAGACGTAGTTGCGGATATGTTAACTCGTATTCGTAATGCTAATCAAATGCGTTATGAAAAAGTAGTTGTACCTTCATCAAGCGTTAAGGTTGAGATTGCAAGAATCTTAAAAGAAGAAGGATTTATTAAAGACTACAAAGTTGAAAAGAAAGATGATAATGTACAAGGTGAGATTATCCTTACCTTAAAATATGGTGAAAAGAAAGAAAGAGTCATTACAGGACTTAAAAGAATTTCAAAACCAGGACTTCGTGTTTATGTTAAAAATGATGAAATTCCTCGTGTTTTAAACGGATTAGGAATTGCAATTATTTCTACATCACAAGGAATTATGACTGATAAACAAGCTCGTAAATTAAACATTGGTGGCGAAGTTTTAGCATACATTTGGTAAAAGGAAGGTGAAAAAATGAGCCGTATTGGAAATCGTAAAATTGAAGTTCCTGAAGGAGTAACAGTTAAGGTAGAAAATGATATCGTAACAGTTACTGGCCCAAAAGGAAGCTTGTCTCAAAAAATGTTAAAAGGTATTTCTTTAGAACAAGAAGGAAATACAATCACATTAACTAGAGTTAACGATGCAGCGAAAGCAATGCATGGAACAATGAATGCACTTCTTCATAATATGATCCTTGGGGTAACTAAGGGATATGAAAAAGGTCTAGAAATCATTGGTGTTGGTTACAGATTTAATGTAGCTGGTAACAAATTAACAATTAATGCTGGATATTCTCATCCTGTAGTTATGGATGTACCTGAAGGACTTACGGTAGAAGCTCCTAGCAATACTGAAATTGTTGTTAAAGGTATTGACAAAGTATTAGTTGGTGAATTTGCTGCTAATGTTCGTAAAGTAAGAAAGCCTGAACCTTATAAAGGAAAGGGTATTCGTTATAAAGATGAACATATTCAACGTAAAGAAGGAAAGAAAGCTGCTTAGTAGGAAGGAGAGAAAATTATGGTTAGTAAAAAATCAAGAAATAGTATGAGAGAAATGCGTCATGCTAGAATTAGAAGACAGTTACATGGTACAGAAGCTGCTCCTCGTCTTAGTGTATTTCGCTCAAACACAGGCATTTATGCCCAAATTATCGATGATGATAATAAAAAAACATTAGTATCTGCTTCTTCATTAGATAAAGATTTAAAATTAAAGAATGGTTCTAATATTGAAGCAGCTAGTAAAGTCGGTGAAAGTATTGCTAAAAAAGCAAAAGAAGCTGGCATTACAAAAGTAGTATTTGATAGAGGTGGATATCTTTATCATGGACGTGTAAAAGCTTTAGCTGATGCTGCACGTAGTAATGGATTAGAATTCTAAGGAGGAAAAAATATGCAAAAGCAAACAAATGAAGCCAAGAACAAAGAATTTGAAGAATTAGTAGTTGAAGTAAAAAGCGTTACTAAAGTTACTAAGGGTGGTAGAAATCGTCGTTTCTCTGCAATCGTTGTTATTGGTGATAGAAAAGGAAAAGTTGGCTTAGGTACTGGAAAAGCTAGCGAAGTACCTGATGCTATTAAAAAGGCTATTCAAGCTGCTAATAAAAACTTAATTACTGTTCCTCTTGTAGAGGGAAGAACTATTCCTCATGAAGTTGTTGGACGTAGTGGTGCTGCTAGAGTTATGTTAAAACCTGCTAAAGAAGGTACTGGAGTTATCGCTGGTGGTAGTGTTCGTGCTATCTTAGATTTAGCTGGTGTTCGTGATGTTGTTTCTAAGTCTTTAGGAGCAAGAACTAAACTAAATATGGCAGAAGCTGCAATGAATGGTTTAAAGAGTATGAAAACAATCGAAGAAGTTGCCCAACTTCGTGGTAAAAAAGAAGAGGAGATTTTAGGATAATGAAGTTACATGAATTAGAAAAAAATATTGGTGCTACACATGCTAAAAAACGTGTAGGTCATGGACCTGGTTCTGGTTTAGGTAAAACATCAGGTCGTGGACAAAAAGGGCAAAAGGCACGTAGTGGTGGAAGTATAAATCCAGTATTTGAAGGTGGACAATTACCTTTATATCGTCGTTTACCTAAAAGAGGATTTAGTAACTATCCTTTCAAAAAAGAATATGCTGTTATTAATCTTTCAGATTTAAATGTATTTGAAGATGGTACAGTTGTTACTCCTGCTTTATTAAAAGAAAGAGGAATTGTTAAAAAACAACTTTCAGGAATTAAAGTTTTAGGAGAAGGACAATTAGAAAAGAAGCTTACTGTTCAAGCTCATAAATTTTCTAAGAGTGCAATAGATAAGATTAACGAATCAGGAAGTAAAGCTGAGGTGATCTAGTATGACATCTCTAGTAAAGCAATTATTCAAACCTACTAATAGAGATTTACTTAAAAGAATAGGTTTTACAATATTAGTACTTGCAATCTTTATCATTGGAACAACTATTCAAGTTCCGGGTACAGAAAGTATTACTAAGAACCTTGGATTTTTAGAATTAATTAACTCAATGGGTGGAGGAGCCTTACAAAATTTTTCAATATTTGCCTTAGGTGTTATGCCATATATTACGGCTACTATCTTAATGCAATTATTGCAAGAGGTGCTTCCTTCCTTACAAGAGTTAAGTAAACAAGGTTATATTGGAAGACAAAAAATTAATAGAATATCTCGTTATATAGGTATATTATTTGCTTTCATTGAAGGCTATGCATTTTCTTTCATGTTTTTAGGAAAAGCTGCTCAACCTATGGAATATTTATATGTTTCATTGATTTTAACGGCAGGTACAGCATTACTTCTATGGTTAGGTGATCAAATATCACAAAAAGGTATTGGTAATGGTTTAAGTCTTATAATTATGGCTGGAATTATTGCTACTTTACCACAAATGTTTATTGATGCGTTTAACGGATTAGTTACATTTAGTGGTACAACTCAAGAGATAGCTTTTGGGTTAGTTAAATTTATACTTTTTGTCTTAATTTATTTTGGTATTGTAGTAGGTGTTATTTTTGTTCAAGAAGCAGAAAGAAAGATTCCTATTCAATATGCTAATAAATCAGGAAGTTTTGGAAATCAAGCTTCTAGTTTTGTACCAATTAAAATAAATAGTGCTAATGTTGTTCCAGTTATTTTTGCATCAAGCGTTTTAGCTGTTCCAACAATTATAGCAGCACTAGTTAATAAGGAAAGTGTTACCTTATTTATTCAAAAATATTTAACTTATACTACACCAGTTGGTTTTATAATTTATGTTATTTTAATATTCCTATTTGGTTTTGTTTATACATATATGATATTCAAGCCAGATGAGTTTTCAAAGAATTTAGCAGAGAATGGTGGTTATATACCAGGAATAAGACCAGGTGAAGAAACTAAGAATTATTTTTCTAAAGTTTTGATGAGAGTTACTTGCATTGGTAGTGGTTTCTTATGTATCATAGTTGCTTTACCAATAATATTTTCAAATGTAACTAGTTTACCTAGTAGTGTAAGTATTGGTGGTACAGGACTTTTAATCGTTGTTGGTGTAGCACTAGAAACTTATAAACAAGTAGAAGGTAGTCTTCTTTCTAGAAATTATAAGAAAGGATATCACCGTCGATGAAAAATATTATATTGATTGCTCCCCCTGCTGCTGGTAAGGGGACACAAAGTTCTTTGATAGAAAAAGAATATAATCTTCCACATATTAGTACTGGAGATATCTTAAGAGATATCTCCAAGGAAGATTCTGAAATGGGACGTTATATATTAGAAACTTTATCTTCTGGTGGGCTAGTAAAAGATGAAATTATCTATGAATTAATTGAAAAAAGATTAAGACAAGATGATTGCAAAAATGGTTGTATCTTAGATGGGTTTCCTAGAAATTTAGAACAAGCTAAAAAGTATGATGAAATATTAAGTAAATTAAATCAAAAATTAGATTATGTTTTAGTTCTAGATATTGATTCAAAAATATTAGAAAAGCGTGTTACTGGTAGACGTATTTGTTCTACTTGTGGAGCTGTTTATAATATAAACACAGAATCAGAAAAACCAAAGGAAGAATCTATTTGTGATAACTGTGGTGGTAGATTAGAACAAAGAAATGATGATAATGTAGAGTCATTTCAAAATCGTTATAAGGTTTTTGAAGAAAAAACTGCTCCACTTCTTGACTATTACAAGCAAAATGGTGTATTATATGTAATCAATGGTGTTGGTAGTGTTCAAGAAGTATTTGAGCGAATTAACAAGGTTTTGAAGGGGAGATAAGAGTGATTACAATTAAAAGTGAAAGAGAAATAGAACTTTTAGCAAAAGCAGGACATATTGTGTATTTAACACATCAATATCTTGCTCCCTTTATTAAACCGGGTATTTCAACTGAAGAATTAAATCGATTAGGAGAAGAGTTTATCATAAGTCAAGGAGCAACGCCTTCTTTCAAAGGATATGAAGGTTTCCCTTATGCTTTATGTATAAGTGTTAATGAGGAAGTTGTTCATGGCTTTCCTTCTAAAAGAAAACTAAAAGATGGAGATATAGTTTCCATTGATATTGGTGCATGTTATAAAGGATATCATGGTGATTCAGCTTGGTCATATAAAGTAGGTAGTATTACCTCTACTGATGCTTATTTATTAGAGCATACTGAAAAAGCTTTATATGAAGGTATAAAACAAGTTAAACCGGGTAACCACATTGGTGACATTTCTAATGCAATCGAAGTTTATGCAACTGAGCATAACCTAGGAGTTGTAAAGGAACTTGTTGGTCATGGTGTTGGTACTACCGTGCATGAAGATCCAGAAGTACCAAATTATGGTGAAAAAGGTAAGGGACCTCGTCTAAGAGAAGGTATGGTAATAGCAATAGAACCAATGCTAACTTTAGGTAGTCCTGATATTTATGTAGATTCTAATGACTGGACTGTAATAACAGATGATGGTAGTCGTTCTGCTCACTTTGAACACACTGTAGCAGTAACCAGTGATGGAGTAAAAATTCTAACAGGAGATGATAAATAATGGCTAAAGATGATGTAATCGAAGTTGATGGAAAAGTTTTAGAGATTATACCAGGTGGTAAATTTAAAGTTCAATTAGAAAATGGTCACACTGTGGAAGCCCACGTTTCTGGTAAAATACGAATGAATTACATTCGCATCTTACCGGGGGATACTGTAACTATTGAACTATCACCTTATGATTTAACACGTGGGCGTATAACCTATCGGAAATAATAGGAGGGATAATAATGAAAGTACAAGCATCAGTTAAAAAAAGATGTCCAAAATGTAAAATTGTAAAAAGAAAAGGTAAAATTGTTGTTATTTGTGAAAATCCAAAACATAAGCAAAGACAAGGTTAGTAAGAAGGAGGATATAAAATGGCACGTATTAAAGGTGTAGATATTCCAAATGATAAGCATACAGTTATTTCATTAACTTATATCTATGGAATTGGTAGAAATTTAGCAAAAACAATTTGTGAAAATGCAAAAGTTGAACCTACTAAAAAAGCAGGAGATTTAACACAAGATGAATTAATTGCATTACGTGATGAAATTAATAAACATCTAACTGAAGGAGACTTACGTCGTGAAGTTAGTATGAATATTAAGACTAAAATGGAAATTAATTCTTATGAAGGTACACGTCATAAAAAGGGACTTCCTGTAAGAGGTCAAAGAACTTCTCGTAATGCTAGAACTCGTAAGGGTAAAGGTAAAACCGTAGCAAACAAGAAGAAAGTGTAGAAAAGGAGGTTATGAATTATGGCTTATAAGACAAGAAAGAAAAGAGTTAAAAAGAATGTTCCTGAAGGTGTTGTACATATTCATGCAACATTCAATAATACAATTGTAACTATTACTGATAAGGATGGAAATGCTATTAGTTGGGCATCAAGTGGTGGTTTAGGATTTAAAGGAAGTAAAAAATCAACTCCATTTGCTGCAGGTATGTCATCTGAACAAGCTGCTAAAGCTGCTTATGATTTAGGAATGAGAAAGGTTGAAGTTTTCGTTAAAGGTTTAGGACCAGGACGTGAGACTGCTATTCGTTCATTACAAACTGCAGGACTTGAAGTTACTTCAATTACTGACGTAACACCAATTCCACATAATGGATGTCGTCCACCAAAGAGACCACGTGGATAATTAAGGGAGGCGAAAATCATGTTAGAATTTGAAAAGCCAGTATATAAAATTACTGATTACGTAGAAAGTAATTTTTATGGAAAATTTGAATTAGAACCATTAGAAAGAGGATTCGGAACTACTTTAGGTAATGCCTTAAGAAGAGTTATGTTATCATCTTTACCTGGTAGTGCTATTAGTGCTGTTAAGATTGAAGGTGTTCTTCATGAATTCCAAACAATCGATGGTGTTGTTGAAGATGTAACTACTATTGTTCTTAACTTAAAAGGAGTAGTTGTTAAAAACTTTACTAGTGAGACTAAGATTATTTCTCTTGATGTATCTGAAGAAGGAGTAGTAACTGCTGGTGATATTACTACTAGCTCTGATGTTGAGATTATCAACAAAGACCATGTAATTGCTCATCTTGCTAAAGGTGGAAAACTTTCTATGCAAATGATTGTTACTAATGGTAGAGGATATGTTAAGAGTGAAGATTCTAGATTAAAGAATGAGAATAGAGCTAAAGGATTTATCTTAATGGATTCAATTTATTCTCCTATTGAACGTGTTACACCAACTGTTGAAAATGCACGTGTAGGACAAGACGAAAGTTATGATAAATTGGTTTTAGAAGTATGGACAAATGGTTCTATTAAACCTGAAGAGTCTATCGCTTTAGCTTCAAGAATCTTAATTGAACACTTCAATTTATTAACTGATTTAAGTGATATAGCTGATATGAGTGGTATGATGATTGAAAAGACTGAAGACCCTAAAACAAAGGCTTTAGAAACTTCAATTGAAGATTTAGATTTCTCTGTACGTGCTTATAACTGTTTAAAACGTGCAGGTATTCATACATTACAAGACTTAGTTAATAAGAGTGAAAATGATATGATGAAGATTCGTAATTTAGGAAAGAAGTCATTAAAAGAAGTTCTTGATAAGATTAAAGATTTAGGACTTGATTTAAGAGACGACGATTAGAAGGAGGTAACAATGGCATATAGAAAATTAGGTGTTGATAATAAACATAGACGTAGTATGTTAGCAACTCTTACCAAACAAACAATTATGAATGAACAAATTCAAACTACTGAAACAAGAGCAAAAGAAGTAAGAAAAATGGTTGATAGAATGATTACTTATGGTAAGAAAGGTGATTTAGGATCACGTAGAAGAGCACTTGCTTTTGTTCACAACGATAAGAAAGTAGTAGAAAAGGTATTTAATGAACTTGCTCCTCGTTATGCTAACCGTAACGGTGGATATACACAAATCATTAAGTTAAGTGAACGTCGTGGAGATGGAGCTTTAACTGTTATCTTAAAATTAGTAGAAGAAGCTTAGTCTTCTTTTTTTTTGCTTTTTCTGATATAATTTTGTTAGAGAAAGTAGATGATATAAATGACAGAGGTAGTTGTATTTCTTTTGACTTTTTTAGTGATTTTATTAATCTATGAATTAATATTAGTTCGTAAATGCAAAAAAGATAAGAAAAGGAAGAAACCAATTGAAGTTCAATATTTAGTTAATTGCTATAATTTAGATTTAAAGAAAGTTAATTATAAAAGATTATTAAACATAATAAGTTTTGTTAGTTCACTAGATATTGCTATAGTAGTATCAGTTATAGGACTTACTAATAATTTCTTATTAGAAATAATTATAGGGTGTTTTCTAACTGTTGTTTTAATACTAGCTAGTTATTATATAGTAGGTAAGATTTATCAGAAAAAAGGATATTGCAAGTAAAATATAGACCAGAGATAGGCCTATATTTTTTCACAGTATATAACTAATTGTTTGGTTTTATCACTTTTACTACAAGTTGTTAGGATTAGTTGTTTAGTATTATCTTTTACTATTTCAATTTTACCAGTTTTATCTTGTTCTTCACTCTTTTTTAGTATGTATGTAAGGTTTTCATTGTTAATATTTAATTCAATTTTATCACCTGTTTTTAATTCATCTAATCTGTTGAAATAAGCTAGTTTTCCATATCCAGAGTGAGCTGCCAAAATAATTAAAGAATCATTAGTTAAATTTGAACCATTTAAGATAGTGACGTGTTCTTCTACATTATTTCTTTTATCATTTAAAGGATAAATATTTTCTTTTAGGTTGATTTTCTTGATAGATAAAGTTGCTAATGAATCATTATTAATTTCTTTAGTGTTTATTTCATCTTCTTTTATAGCAGCGGTATTAGTTACTCTTTCAATGTTATCAGTTTTTATTGTAGTAGATTTTATACTGTTATTTTGGTAGATACAAAAGCAGAAGACTACGTAACTAGCAAGTAGTAAAACTAGTTTCTTTTTCATTAGATACTACATCCTATTAATGCTTTAGGAATATTCAAATAAGTATTTGGTACATCTACTATGATAATTTCTTCCTTTTTAGGTTTTTCTTCCTTATAATCATAAATCTTATACTTATAATCTTTTGTTTTGTCAATAAAGATTTCAAATGGTTCTATTTTGCTATAACCTTCTGTAGTTGTTTTTTGTTTAATAGTATAGTGACCATATGGTAATTCTATAGAAGCTAGTCCATCTTCATCTGTAGTTATAGTATCTACTAATTTTTTATCTTTATTGTAAATTTCAAAGATTATGCCGGCTTCACTCTTCATTAGGTTTTTATCACCATAACTTTTTTCTAATATTACTTTCCCTTTAATAACTTCATTCTCTAAGGTCATGTCAATACTAGTATGATTTTCATCGAATATTATTTTATAAAGAGTATCGTCTTTTTGATAACCAATTCCTGCTTTAGATTCTTGAAGATAGTAAGTTCCAAAATCTATTTTAGAGTCCTCTCCTTTACCAATAATTGTTGCCTTACCTTTATCATCAAAAGTAATATCAGTTATCTTTTCCATCTTTTCATTGTAAAGAGTGAAAATAGTACCTTGTAAACTAGCTTCTCCCTGTCCTGTAAAGTCTTTAGTATCTTTATCTACTTTAGTAAGGTTTAATTGTAGTTCATGAAAACAGAAATTTACAGTTATCTCTAATGGTTTACTGGCTCCAAGGGATACTAACTGTTGTGATATTCCATTGTTATAAAATAAAGCCATCTGTCTATTTAGGCCATAATTACTGTAAAAATTTTGCGTATAACAGTTTGCCTCCTTTTTCTTAATAGTAAATGTGTTGTTAATTAACTGGCTATCACTATCAAGAGTAGTAGTATAGTTTGGTAGTATACCTGTTGTATCTGTTATTGATATTTGTTTACCAGCAAGTGCATGATAGGTATTATTAGTAAAACTTGGTTTTCTTTTGCTATCACTAATTAATTTTTCTATTTCTGCTTTTTCCTCATTGTAAATATCGATTCTATTACCATTTAGAGTGTCAGTAAAATAGAAACTGTTATTTTTATCTACCGTTTCCCAAATCATCATTTGTGTAATAGCATACCATTTATCATCAGTATGATCCTTGTATAAGTAACCGAAAGCTACTAAATCGGTTACTCTTTGCCAAGTATCTTTATCATAAACATTTTGTTCTAATAGTCCTTCATAGGTTGAATTACTAGCTTGAAAGACTTTGAATGGTTCTAGACAATAAGCAGCAGTACCATCACCAATTCTTCGATAAAACCTAGCTTTTTGATAATACTTAGTATTAGTACTCCTATCGTATCTAACCATGTATATACCATTTATATAGTTGCCTTCATAGAAACTATTTGTTTTAGCATATACTTTGGTAGTGTTACATAAGAAGAATATACTGGTAATTGTTAAGAATAATAATATTTTTCTCATAAATTCCCTCCTTTTTTCTTAACGGGATTTACAATAACATAAGTTAATTTGGAATGCAAAAGGGGAAAATTGCAAATTCAGACTTTTTTTAGGCTGAAAATGGCACTGGCTCCCTAGGAATTTACAAAATTCGGTACTTTTTATACCCTGAATTTACAAAATTGGCATCTTGCAAAAAAAATTTTAAAAATTTGTGATATACTACTAATTAAAAGGAAAGTGATGTTAATGACAGATATAGAAATATGTAATAATACTAAGTCTAAACCTATAAAAGAGATAGCTAACAAATTTAATCTTACTGATGATAATCTTATTTTATATGGTAATGATAAAGCTAAAGTAAAAAAAGAGATAGGTAGTAAGAAAGGTAAACTTATATTAGTAACAGCTATGAGTCCTACTCCTTATGGAGAAGGTAAAACAACGGTAAGTATTGGCCTTGCTGATGCTTTTTCTAAACTTGGAGAGAAAGTATCACTAGCTTTAAGGCAACCATCTCTAGGACCTGTCTTTGGTTTAAAAGGAGGAGCTACTGGTGGAGGATATAGTCAAGTGGTACCAATGACTGATATAAACTTACACTTTACTGGTGATTTTCATGCTATTACTTCTTGTAGTAATCTAGTAAGTGCTGCTATTTATAATCATATAGAGCAAGGTAATAGTCTTGGCTTTTCGAAAATACTATTTAAAAGAGCCATAGATATGAATGATAGGTGTCTAAGAAATATAACTTTAACTTGTAATAAAAAAGAATATAATGATAGTTATACAATTACATCTGCTAGTGAAATAATGACACTATTTTGTTTGGCTTCTTCTTTAAATGACTTAAAAAAAAGACTAGGTAATTTATTACTAGGTCTAGATAAAGATGATAACCCAATAACTGCTCATGATTTAAAACTAGAAGGAGCTCTAACAGCTTTATTAAAAGATGCTTTTTTACCAAATCTTGTTCAAACCTTAGAAGGAACTCCGGCCTTTATTCACGGTGGTCCATTTGCTAATATTGCTCATGGTTGTAGTAGTATTACTTCTGTTAAATTAGCTTTATCACTATCAGACTATGTAATAACAGAAGCTGGTTTTGGAGCAGACTTAGGAGCAGAAAAATTTATGAATCTATTTTGTAATGTAGCAAAAGAAAAACCTTCTACAATTGTTTTAGTAGTTACTATTAGATCAATTCTTCATCATGGTAATAATGATTTTAAGAAAGGCCTTTCTAATATAGATGCTCATCTAGAACATCTTGCTAATTATAATGTTCCAATAGTAGTATGTTGTAATCACTTTGATACCGATAAAGATGAATATATTGACGAATTAAGAGATTATATTGAATCTAAAGGTTATTCTTTTGCTGTAACTGATAGTTATACTAAAGGGGGAGAAGGTGCTATAGACTTAGCAAGTAAAGTAAAGAATCTAGCAAGTAAAGAAACATCATTTACTCCACTTTTAACAGATGATATGACTATTACTGAAAAGTTAGAAATTCTAGGAGAGAAGGTATATCATGCAAAGAAGATAGATTATACTACTAAAGCTTTAGAAAAACTTAAATTAATTGATAAATTAAATCTAAAATATCTTCCTATCTGTGTAGCTAAGACACAGTATTCGATTTCTGATGATGCTAAAAAGTTAGGATTTCCTAAGGATAACAATTTAACGGTTCAAGATATAGTAATCAATCAAGGAGCAGGCTTCATTACTATTTTGCTTGGAAAAATAGTTACTATGCCTGGTTTACCAAAAAATCCAAATTATGAAAAAATAGATGTTGTTGATAATCAAATAATTGGTATTTTTTAGTCATTTTTAATCATACTAATACTGGTGATTATTATGGGATATTTATTAATTTTCGGTAAAGGAATTACATCTATTGTTGTATTATTTATTCTTTCTAAAATAATGGGTAGAAAACAAGTTAGTCAGTTAAATGTCTTTGACTATATTATTGGCATAAGTATAGGTTCTATTGCAGCAGAGATGACTTTAAATAACGATATAAATTTCTATGAAGGAGTATTTGCTATTTCTATCTATGGCATTTTCTCTTATTTAATAACTTTATTAACTAACAAAAGTATTATTTCTAGAAGATTATTAATTGGTTGTCCAACAGTTATAATAGAAGATGGAAAGCTTAACTATAAATCTTTGAAGAAGAGCAAACTTGATTTAAATGATTTCTTACAAGAAGCTAGAATTCAAGGATATTTTAATTTAAGTGAGATAGAATATGCTATTATGGAAGCAAATGGTCAAGTTAGTTTTTTACCTAAAAGTAATGCACAGCCAGTTAAACGTAAGGACTTGAAATTAAAAACATCTTATGAAGGATTATGTTGCAATGCTGTTATAGATGGTAAAATAATGATTAATAATTTAAAAGAAATAGGTAAAGATGAAGAATGGTTATTAACAAGACTAAAAAATAATCATTATGAAGATATAGATTCATTAGCTTTAGTTATTTTAGATAGTAAAGAAAAAATGACAGTTTTTGAAAAGAATATGGAAAGAGAAGTTAAGGTATTAGAGTAACTTCTTTTTGCTTGACAAATATTATTTAAAACCGTATGATGTAGTAGAAAAAGAGGTGGAAATATGCTAAAGATTTATAATACAGATTTAAATACTAATGAGTTTAGAAGATTAAATGATTTTGAGATTGGTTGTTGGGTTCACTTGGAAAATCCTAATGAGGAGGAGATAGAAAAGGTTTCTTCTTCACTTGGTATTAAAAAAGACTTTTTAGTAAGTATCTTAGATGATGATGAAAAGCCTAGAATTGATGAAGAAGAAGGGACTAAGATGCTTCTTTTAGATGTACCCGTTAAAGATAATAGTAATGGTTTACATGAGATTAAAACGCTACCTTTAGCTATTTTAATAGTTAGAAATGATTATATTGTAACAGTATCATTACAAAAGTATGCCTTCTTAGAAGAGTTTTCTAGTGGTAAAGTTAAAGAATTTTATACTTATAAGAAGAGTAGGTTTGTTATTCAAATAATTTACCGTTTAGCAGTTTTATATTTAAAGATATTACGCGATATTGATAAAAAGATAGAGGATGCAGAAAGTAAGATTTTGACTGCTACTAAAAATGAAGAATTAGTAAACTTACTAGCTTTAGAGAATAGTTTAACTTATATAATTACTGCTTTACAAAGTAATGGTGTTGTTCTTGATAAGATAAAGAAGGGTAATGTAATAGAAATGTACTTAGAAGATGAAGATTTATTAGATGATGCTATTATTGAAAATAACCAAGCTAGTAATATGGCTGACCTATATAGAGGAATCTTAAGTAGTACTACTGATACAGTAGCTACTGTTATTTCTAATAATCTGAATGGTATTATGAAATTCTTAGCTGGTATTACCATTGTTGTATCTATTCCTACTATGGTAGCTTCTTTTATGGGAATGAATGTAAGTTTTGGAGCATTTTCTCATAATCCTTATTCTTTTTATCTACTATTAGGATTATCTTTCTTACTATCAGTTATAGTTGCTATTATTCTTAAGAAGAAAAATATGCTATAGAAAAAGCCTCTGCTCTATGCAGGGACTTTTATTTATGATTTTTTAATTTCTTTAATTTATGATATAGATTGAAACTAATATTATAAGTATGATACCAAAACTTACTAATAATAAGGTCAAATTCACCAATTAATTCTACTACTTGTCCACCAAAGCTTTTCTTAAATAGATATAGTCCAAGAAGAGGATTATCTTTACTAAAGTCACCAGTGATACCATAGAAATTATAAGTATCATAACCATGTTCTACAGCATATTTAATACCTTCAAAGTGAAGAGTATAAGCAGACTGAAAAGACATTAATTCTTTTTTACTACCACCAAATAAAGATAGAACCTCATTTCCATAGATTAGAAAGAGAATACCACCAAGAATAGGTTTAGCACCATATTCTTTTTTCATTGATTTAGACTTTTCTATATTTTTCTTAAGTCTTTCAATTTCTTCTTTATCTTTCTTTTGATTAGCATTATATTTTTTTTCATTCATTGGAATATCTTTATTATTAAACTTTTCTTCACGTTCTTTTATAGCAGTTTCTAGTTTTTTAATCTCTTCTTTAGTGTTTTTAATTTCTTCATCAAAATCGACTTCTGCTACTAGAATTTTTAAAATACCACTATCATGAAGAGTATCCCACATATTTTCATAATAAGAAAGTGGTCTATCAATAAAGTCTCTTCTTTCACCAGTATGTTGCATAATATCTTTAAATATTTTAATCTCATCTCTAGTTATTTCTCTTGATTTAACACCAAGTCTTTCGTTCTTCCTTAAAATTTGTCTAGTTTTAGACTCCATATCTTTCATAACATCATCTAAAGAACGATTTTTAACAGTTATAGTATGCATCCATCTAGGTTGTAAAGTATCTTGCATTAGGTTAAATCCAAAATGATGATATCCCAATGATTTTAAATTATTAACAGTATCACTATTATCAATACCATCTTTAACTAAGTCTCCGTTTAAGTCATGTTCTTTATACATAACATAAGGATCTATTTTAATAAATATTCCTTTTTTTTCTTTTGCCCATTTCTTTATTTCCTTAGTAAAGATAGTAAGTAATTCTAAATCATGATAATCAATTAAGAAACCACGAGGAGCATAGAACATTTTCTTTTTAATGACAGGTATTTCTTTAGCTAGAATTAAACTAGCTGCTTTAATTTCTTTTTTATCTTTTAATCCTACATAATAAGCTTTCCAACCATTTCTTTTCTTTAAGTCAGCCCATTCTTTAGTTTGATGAAAAGTTATCTCATCATTTTTTATGGCCCAATTAGTGAATTCTTTAATTGTTAATGTTTCTAACTTCATCTTTTAACTCCTTCTTCTTTCTTTTCTTAATATAGTTTCGATAGATTGGTACAAGTTTAGTAAAAGCAAAGTAGTAAATAGGTTTTAAGATATAGTCAAATTCACCCATAAATTCAATATAATCTCCCCCAAACTTTTTCTTGAATTCATGTAGACCAAGTCTTGGATTATCCTTAGATAAATCACCTATTGTTCCAAACTGATCATATATCTCAATTCCTCTTTCTTTACAAAACTTTAAATGTTCATAATAAGTATGATAATTAGTATAAGTCTCTGTTAATAAATTATGGTTACCAGCATATAATACCCAAGCTTTATTACCATAAGTTACAATCATATGAGCGGATAAGGTCATTACCTTACCATACTCTTTTTCTATTTTTTTGTATTTTTCTAAATTTTCAGTTAATTTATCCTTTCTTCTTAATAATTCTTTCTGCTTATTCTTAGCACTCTTAGATGTTTTCTCTTTCTCTTTATCATACTCTTTTTCTACATCATCTAAATCATTTTCTAAAATAGTTATAACCTTTTCAAGATTAACTTTACCTAAGAATAGGAATACATCATCAGTTTTTTTAAATAAATGATAAAGAGTTTCATAATATTCAAAAGGGTATGAGACAAAGTCTTTTCTATCTTCGGTTAACATCATTAATTGATAAAATTCTCCTAAGTCTTTTTCACTACCAATTTCTACTTCTGTGGCTAACTTTATAGATTTATTAATTCTTTGCATAGTAGTCTTAGAAAAGTGTTTTTCAATATCTTCTAAGTCTTGATTTAAATCTATTCTAAAAGTATAACGAGGTTGTCTAGTTTCAAAATTCTTAGTGAACCCTAAATGATGATAGCCTAGTTTTAGTAAACTATTCATTATCTTTTTCTCTTTTGCTTCTTCTAAAATAACTTCACCATCATATTTAGTTCTTTGCCATACTATATCAGGATCTAACTTAATATAAATAGCCTTTTTCTTTTTAGCAAATGAAACTAATTCTTTAGTAAAACTTTTAAGTAATTCAAAGTCGTTAAAATCAATAACATAACCACGAGGGGCATAAAAATAACATAAATTAAGAGGAAGATGTTTCTGTAAAAGTAGGGTAGCTGCCAAAATATTACCTTTTTCGTCCACTAATCCTAAATAATATGGTGTAAGATTTCTTTTTTCTTTTGATAATTCTCCCCAAGCTGCTGATTGTAAAAAATGACTCTTATATTTATTATTTCTCACAAACTCATCAAACTTATCTATATTTAATTCTTTTAACTTCATAATTATTTCCTCATTTCTACTTAAAAGTATAGTATTTTCCTTGTTAAAAGTCAATTTTAGTATACCCAGATATGACAATTATATAAAGATTTTGTTGTTAAAATATAAAATTGCAATGTATATGAAAAGTACTATAAACTAACGTATAAAAAAATTTCAACACTAGGTCAAAATTCTTCTATTTTATGTTAAATATTATTTAATTAGCTAAATGTTAAATAGTCCATAGGGTTAACGATTTCTCTTATGTCTGTTTTTAAAAATATGTATGTTCACAAGAACATCTGTTATTGTACATTCCATTTTATCACTGCTAATTAATTTAAATTTCTTCTTCATAACGATATTTTATTTTCCAAAAGTATCTTCTTACATATAAATTATTCTTATCTAAGTCAAACTCCCTATAATCATAGACATAACTATGTCTACCCTCATATCGTAAGGCATAATAATCAGATTTACCTTTTTTATCTATATTCTCAACTATTTTTTTTAGTTCTTCGCTTGTTATATCATCAATCATTCCATACCCTGCACCTTTGGTTATATATGGATAATGCATACCATTTCCTTTTTTAAATTCACTTTCACCTAAATATGTAATAATAAATGTTGTAGTAGAACCTGTATCATATTTCATTTTCATAGTATCATTTTTCTTTAAATTCATAGTGCTTAATTTAGTAATAACAGCATTTATAAGTTCAACATCTCTGTGATCATCTTCAATACAAATAAAACAGTCAAAAAATTTGTTATTATATTCTATATCATATAAATGATATGCCAAGGAATGATATGTGGCAAGTATTGTATATGCTAGATCAGCTACTGTTCTTCTATCAGTAATCTCTATTTCTCGCCATATTTTATCTTCTAGTCCCTCTATTTCTACTTTGAAAGTTAATACTTTAGTCATTTTTTCTTTCCTTTCTTTTCTGCTAACTTTACATATTATTAAATACCTCTAATAATATTTTTATAGTGTTTTTAACATCTTCTATAGTTATCATACTTTCGTTATCTAAAACATATATTTTTTGCATCTTATTGAAAGCATTAATTAGTTCATTATTAAAGTTTAATTTCATGTAATTGAATTCTTTTATTTTTTTATCACTAGCAATACCGCCAATTCTTGATTTTTCTTCTTTTCTCTTATAATTAATTAGCTTATCTAATTCTTGTTTATTTTTTAGCATTTTTTTGATGTCATCATTTTTAATCATAATAGAAATATCATATAAATGTTTTGATACATCTTCATACATACTTCTTTCGTAGTAAAACTCTGTAGCAAATATCTTATCAATAAATATTCTCTCTAATTTTATTATTTCAATATTAAATTCAGATATATTATATTTTTCTTTAAGTATTTTTTTTTCACTATCTAGAGCATATTTATATATCAGTGGTTCAATTGTGTATGTGCTAACAGGTTCTGATACTGTAAATGATGTAGATTCTATTTGAATTTTTTCTGATTTAAATAATTCATTCATACTAAATAAAGAGTCATATTTATAAAATGAGGTTATACTACCTTTCTTATCTATTGTTTCATCATGTGCTAGTTCTAATCCTTTAATTTTATATCCAAGTGCTGAGTTTTTTAATCTTGTTTTATTACTGTTTTTTGACTCATTTTCATTAACTCTTACAGTTAAATCGATATCTTCAGAGAATCTATTCATATGTTCTAATATCTTATATACTGCTGTACCACCTTTAAAGTAAGCTTGTAATTTGTCTTGCTTACTTGATAAATCTTTTAAAATGAGACAAACATAATAATCTTTTTCTAATATTTCATTTCTTATACCGGTTCTACTATTTACATTCAGAATTAATTCTTCTAATAATTCGTTACTTAGCATTATTTCCTCCTAATTGATATAATTTTATTATAGGCTTTAAATTATTTGTTTTATAAGCATATTCAAATATTTTTTCAACATCTAATTTGTTATCATTGATAAATTTATAAATGATTTCTTTTTCATTATCCACCTCTATTTTAATATTATCTTTATTAATTAATATATCAAAGAGTTGAAGATATTTATAATTATCTTCGTTAATTGGAATTTTAGGTTTTCTAATAGTAACTCCTAATTTTTTATTGTTATATTCATTAGCATTGGGACATTCATTTGTTACAATTAATATTTCTTTTGGGACTTGTGTTGTTAAGCCTATTTTGTTAAATAAATAAGCACCAACGAAATAACCTTTTTTGCCATTAACATCACTAATATACTTTTTTTCAATAACTTTATTAACATTTAATAATTTATTGCCAAACAGACCTTTTAGTGGTTTATAATAAACACCTTTTATAAATTGAGTTAATTTATTTTCTTTAACAAGTCTGTTTATATATACATAAATATTCTTAAATGTATTTTCAAAGTTATCTTGTATTATTTTTTTAAAATAGTCTTTAATTTCTTCAATGAAAATAGGTTCATCATATGGACATTTATCAATGTATTTAATCAAAATATCATTATAATTCATGTTACACCTCCTATATATATTATTGTGTTATCATTTTATTTAAAATATTATTTTTTTTCATTTGTTAATAACATTATATATTTTTTTTATCTATTTGTCAATTTCTCTTGCTTTTATATTATGCACACTATTTTACTCTACTTAACCAGACAATAATTGGATAGTGATCACTAAAGTCTTTATATTTATCATCTTTTATAACTTTATACTTCAAAATATTCATTTTTCTATTTACAAAAATATGGTCTATAGCATTATTTTTACTATGTGTCTTATAAGTTTTTTCTAAGACATTTACTCTTTTAATACCTATTTTCTCTAACTTGTTAATAAAGTCTTTAAGTAGTGAATTATTAATTGTCATATTAAAGTCACCAGTTAAAATTACGGGATTAGTTTCTTTCTTTATATTCTCTAGAATGAAATCCAATTGTTTTTTCTTAACCTTATCATTTTTAACTGATAAATGAGTATTATAGAAAACAATTAATCCAAACTCTTTAGTATCAATATAGGCCTTGGTTAGAATTCTTGGAATAATATTAGGTAAGAAAGGTAAATGACAAGTTTTACATTTAGTTACAGGTTCTTTACAGATTATACTGTTAGCTTCATCATATTTTTTTAAAACAACTAGTGGATATCTATATTTACCATTTATAGAATATTTATCATTAATCTCTTTTCTAGCTCGTTCTAAATACCAATAGACAAACTCTTGGGTTCCTAGTATATCAATATTGTAATCATCTAGAAATTCTTTTAACAAAAGAACATTATCTTGGTTATTAAACTTACCATTATATTTCTTTAATTTAAATTTATTTTGAAGATTATAACTTCCTACTATAAGCATCTAATCACTTCTTTCTTAACAAAAAGGTAGACAACACTGTCTACACTATTTTACATCATATATTTATTATTTGCACTACCATATCCAGTGTTTTGACTAGAGTATGAAGTTATTAAATTATTTTCTAAGTTACTAACTCTATTATCTAGTCTTCTAAATTGTCTTTCCATTCTGTTTATTTGATTTTCTAACATTTGTATTTTTTCCTGACAATTACTTCCCATTCCTTGACTTTGACCTTGGTTTGGATCAAAAGCAGGTGGGAACATATTATAAGGTGGCATTTGATTCATCATATTTATCCATTCCTTTCGCTTTATTATATGCAAACTTATTATACATGTGTTAAACTATTAACTGGGAAGTGATAACATGCGTATAAGAAATGTAAAAAATAAAGAAGAAATACTTGATAATTGTTCTTTTCTTTTGAATAATCCTAAAGAATATAAAGGTAAATTTAAAGAATTATTTAATAATAATAATCCTATCTACTTAGAAATAGGTATGGGCAAAGGACAGTTTATTTATCAAAATGCAAAAAAGTATAAAGATATAAACTTTATTGGAATAGAAAGATTTGATAGTATTATGGCTAAGGCTATCCTAAAGATGGAAAAACTAGATAATCTAATACTAATTAAATATGATGCTACCGTAATTGGTGATTTATTTGACCATGAAATAGATAAAATATATTTAAACTTTTCTGATCCTTGGCCTAAAAATCGACATGAAAATAGAAGATTAACTAGTAAGCTATTCCTAGAAAAATATAAAAATATTTTTAAAGATAAGGAAAGGATAGAAGTAAGAACTGATAATAGAGATTTCTTCTTGTATTCAGTAGAAACACTTGGTGATATGGGTTACTTATTAAACGATGTATCATTTAATTATCAGTCACCTGATTTAATAATGACGGAATATGAGAGTAAATTTAGGGGAAAAGGTGCAAATATTTATCATCTTTTTGCAGAAAAATGATTTAAAAAGTCAATATTATTTGTTATAATAAGATAAGAGTAGGTGAAATATGAAAAAGAAAATACTATTTCTTTCACTTCTTTGTTTTGTAGTAACTGGTTGTAGTAATCTCTCTAATAAAAGTATAGATTCTTTATTACCAATATTACTTAAAGAAAATAATAAACATTATAATGTTGTTTATGATGGATATAAATACTATATTCCAAAAGGGATAAGATTTACCTCTAAGAAAGATTATAATGCTGTTTTACTTGATGAGAAAAATAGAAGTTATTATTTCTATAGTGATGTAATTCGTTATTATAATAAAGAGAAGTTGGATTATAAAGTTAATAAGGATGCATACTATTCTAAAAAATTAAATTATAATGGTAAGAGTGGTTACTTGGAGATAACTAAGCTTGATAAAGATGATTCATATTTTATTGAATTTATGTATAATTATGGAAAGATAGAAGCGATAGTTAAGGAAAAAGAGATAACAGAAGTATTACCATATATGAGTTCTATTTTAAATTCTATAACGTATAACAGAGTAGTTTTAGATACTTTAATAGGAAAGAAAGTTCTTAATTATAAAGAAGAAACTTACAATGTAATGAAACCTAAAGGTAATGAAAAGACTAAAGAAAGTTATCTTGACTATGAAGAAAAATACGGTACTTATGAAGGATATACAGAGAAGAATACCGATGAAGATAAAATAGATATTGAAGAGTCAGAATAATGAGGTGAATAAAGTGAAAATACTAGATAAGTTAAAGAATGCTCTTTTTGAAGAAGAGTATGTAGAAGTAGAAGAAAAAAAGGATAAAAAGGAAAAACCTATTGCTAAGAAGATAGTTTTACCAGAGACTAGAAGAGAAAGAAAAGAAGAAGCTGTCTTTGAAGAAGATGAGGTAAAGGAAGAATTACCAAAAGAAGAAAAGAAGACTTTTAAGTTTCCAGCTATTAGTGAAGATGATTTTGTTGATATTAGAGAAAAAACACCTACAAGAGTTGAGGAAAAACCAAAACCTGTAGAAAGAAGAGAAGTACCACAAGATTTTCATCCAGCTTATCCACCAAGACCTGTGGAAAAAAAGTCTGAGAAGATTCCTTATGGAAATAAAAAAGATGAGATTAAGATTGAAAGTTATGGAACTTATGAGAAGAAAGAAACAAAGAAGACTTTTCATCCATCACCTGTTATTTCACCAATTTATGGTTTAATTGATTCTGGTGAGACAAAAGAAGAAGTTACAACAAAGAAGGAAGTTAGAATAACAAGTAGTTATTCATCTAAAAAATTAGATGTAGATAGTGTTAGAGCTAAAGCTTATGGTGGTAATGATGATATTTTTGATGAAGAGTTAACATCTAGTGCTAAAGAAAAAAAAGATGATGATTATTTAGATGATAGAAAAAAGTATAAAGAAATTAGTGAGGAAGAAGCAGATACTAATTCTATGTTAGAAGATATTACAGATAATACTCCAGCTGTTCCAAAGGTAACTGTAGGGGATGCTGAGGAATATTTTGAAGATTTAGGATTAGAATATAATGTTGACTATAAAGATATTTCTCATGAAAGAAAAACTGGTAGAAGAAGTGATTTAAGACATAAAGAAGATACAGAACCAGAGCTTGAAGATAATTTGTTTGATTTATTTGATTCAATGTATGAAGATTCTAATAAAGATTAGTTATAATAAAGAAAGGAAGACTGATTATGGAATTTGTCAATGTGTTTTTACCAGCAGTAATGTATAGTCTTTTAATTGTTCTTATTATTGTACTGATTGTTTTAAGTATTAGAGCAATAGAAACAGTTACTAGAATTAATACACTCTTAGATGATTTAGAAAAGAAAATGGACTCTATGAGTGGACTATTTAATGTAATGGATTTTATTACCACTAAGGCAACTGTTGTTACTGATACTATCGCATCAACAATAATGGGAACAGTTAAAAGTTTGGTAAAGAAAAGAAAACAAAAAAAGGAGGATGTTGAAGAATGAGTTGTGAAAAAAAGAAAAGTGGACTAGGTAAGTTCATTGCAGGAGCATCTATTGGAGCAGGACTTGGTATTTTATTCGCTCCTAAAAAAGGTAGTGAAACTAGAAAAGAATTAAAAGAAAAGATGGATGAATTAGTTAATAAAGCTAAGGACATCGATATGGATGAAGTTAAAGAGACTTTTGAAAGAAAAGTTGATGAAATCAAGGAAGAATTAGAAGACCTTGATAAAGAAAAGGCTTTAAAGATAGCTAAAAAGAAAGCAGCAGATATTAAGAAAAAATGTCAAGAGTTAGTTAATCTTGCTGTAGAAAAAGGAACTCCTGTTTTAGAAAAAGCAGCAGAAGATATGCGTCTTAAAGCTATTGATGTTACTAATGAAGTGTTAGAAAAATTAGAAGCAGCAGGAAAATAATATAATAAAAAGAGATGGCTAGTCTCTTTTTTTATTATTAGTTCTACCAACTAAATAATCCATAGATATATTATATTTTTTACAAATAGTATAGATAGTAATTGTATTAATTAAATAGTGACCAGTTTCATAACTACTATATGTAGTTTGGGATATTTTGCAATCATCAGCTAATTGTTGTTGAGATAAATTTAATTCATTTCTAATAGATTTTAATTTTAAACCTATCTTCTCCTTATTAAATTTTATCTTATCATATTTAATATTTTTTCTAGTAAAACCAACAACAAAGTCCAAAGAAAAATCATATAAATTACAAAACCTTATTAATTTATTAAAAGGTATAGTATCATGGGCATTTTCCCAACCTGAAACTGTATATTTTGATACACCAAATATAAAACCTAATTCTTGTTGAGTCATCTCTAATTCTTCTCTGCAATATTTTAAATTATTATCAATCATAGTGTTCATCACCTAATAATAATTTTCCTATTTAATGGTTAATTATTAACAAAAGTGTGGGTCTATTGTTAGAAACGTGATATAATGATTTTAGATAGAAAAAAAGAGGTGTTTATTTATGAAAGATGAAACTAGTGAAAAAGTGATTTCCTTATATAAATTTCTTTCTGAGTTTTGTAAGGTTAAGCAGAAAATTATTACTAATGATAGGAATTATTTATGGAAGTGTCCAATTAGTAGTATTCCTAATGATCCTGATAATATAAGTATTTTATATAGTGACAAAAATACGTCTGATGAAGAAATGGATAATGAACCAGCTTATTTATTAAAAGTTCATAAACCAGAATTAAGTGATTGTCCAATGCCACCAGAATGTTTAAAAAAATGGTTACTAAATGATGATTGGAAGAATTGTAAAAAAGAAGTACAGTTTAAAAATACAATTGAAAATCTTAATTATAGAACTAGTGTAAAAACAACAGAAACTGTAAATGATGATTCATTTAGAAAAAACCAATTAGATTCTTGGTTAAAAAAAAGAAAAAAGTGGGCTGATGAACAACTATTATTAAAAAAAACAACAGACTTGTTTACTGACTTACATAAGCAATATATGAATTTAAAAAAGGAATCTGAAATACTTGAAATAATAATAGCAAATGGTTATATTAAAGATAGTAATGATTCTAATATTAATCATCCTATTCTTACTAAAAGATTAAGTATAGACTTTGATGCAAAAGAAAATACAATATATGTTCGTAATACAGATGCAAATTCAGAGTTATATAGTGAATTGTTTCAAGCAATGAAAGATATTAATATAGAATCTCTGTCAACTTTAAATTCAGATTTAAGGAAACATGATTATCATCCAATGGATAGAAATGAAACGAAAGTGTTCTTTAAAAAGTTAGCTCATGAAATATCAGCTGATAGTAAGTTTGTTGATGATGAAAGTAATGATAATAGTATTGACAATAGAATAACACTGTATTTTAAACCATGTATAATAATCAGAGAAAGATTAGATGGTACTGTTAAAACAATTGAACAGATAATAAAAAATATAGATGAGACTGGTTTTGCACCTAAACATTTATTAGATATTGTAAATGGTGGTGTTTTAGAAAAACTTGAAGAGCCTGAGGAAACTGTTGAAGAATTAATAGCAAAAGCAGGTGGAGAAAGTGTAGATATATTATTAACTAAACCAGCTAATAAAGAGCAATTGGAAATAGCCAAAAGAATAGAATTATATAATGCAGTATTAGTACAAGGTCCTCCTGGAACTGGTAAAACGCATACAATAGCAAATTTAATTGGACATTTTTTAGCAAAGGGTAATAGTGTTTTAGTTACCAGTCATACATCAAAGGCTTTATCTGTATTAAAAGAAAAATTACCAAAAAGTATGCAAAGTTTATGTGTTAGTGTTTTAGATGAATCAAATCATGATATGGAAAAATCAATAGATAGTATTACTGAGAATATGGCAAATATTAAATTATTTGAATTGAAAAAAGAAATAGATAATTTAAAAGAGGAAAGATTAAATGTAATCAATGAGTTATCTAAAATTAGAAGAAAAATATATAATGCCTTAGATAATGAATATAAGAGTATTGTATTAAATGGAGAAGAAATATCTCCTTTAGAAGCAGCTAAGTATGTCAAAGAAAATAGGGGAAAATTAGATTATATAAATGGTAATATTGAATTGTATGTTCCACTACCACTTTCTATTGATGAATTAAATTATCTATATTCTACTAATTCTAAGATTTCTGATGATGAAGAAATAGAATTAAATTATAAATTACCAAATCCCGATGATTTAATAACACCTTTAGAGTTTAAAAATATAATAGATGATAATAAAGTACAAAAAGATTTAATAAAAGAAATAGCAACTACTAAAGGATGGAAAATAAATAATGAAAATGATTTATTTTTTGATACAGAGTTTGGTGAATTTTATATTAACGATTTAGATTTAGATGCTATTAACAAATTAAGTGAGTTTATTACTAATTATAAGCAATATGAAAAATGGAATATTATATGTTGTGATGGGAAAAAGGG
>CAVLCG010000004.1:0-33072 GCA_963661445.1 bacterium
ACTAAACTTCATTGGCCGTTTCCTTTCTTTTGACTGATATGTTTTAATTATATTATATAGAACATATATTCGTCAATACATTTTTTAATATTTTTTAATGGTAAAGAAAAAATCCGTATAACACGAATTTTATAATAATTTTTTAAAGTTATTAATCAAGTGAGCTACAGTAGCACATCCCATAAAAGCTACTACTCCATCTTTATCTTTTAATACTTTAGAAATAGACTCTTCATCTACTAACTCACTACCTGGAATTAACTTAATTATATCTTCTGATGATATTGGTGGATAATCTTCTTTTCTTTCTCTATCACATTTAATTGGGGTTAAATAAACTTTATCAGCTTCACTTAATGCACTAGCAAACTCATTCTTAAAAGCCGATGTTCTTGAATAAGTATTAGGTCTAAAGATAACAGTTAATTTCTTATCAGGATATTTTTGTCTTATTGCTTGTAATGTTACTTTAACCTCAGTTGGATGATGAGCATAATCATCGACTATAATAGTACCATTTATCTCTTCAATAGCAAAACGTCTAGCAGCATTCTTAAAGTTTTCTAGTAATTTCTTTATCTCTTCTACTGTTAAATTATTTTGTAAAGCAACTATAATACTAGCAGCGGTATTCATCACCATATGATGTCCATATAAAGGTACAAAGAAATTAGAAAGCAACTTATCTTTTTCGTATAAATCAAAATGAGAACCATCACTTTCAAGTTTAATATTCTTAATAATATAATCATTATCACTACTTTCTCCATAGAAGATAACTTTATTATTAAACTTTATTTGTCTTATATTCTTATCATCACCATTAGCTACTACTAATTCGGCTTTATTAGCAAACTTTTCAAATGTCTCAATAGTATCAGCTAAATCCTTATATATTTCTGTATGTTCTAACTCTACACAAGTAATAACTGCTGTTTTAGGATGATAAGCTAAGAAATGTCTATTAAATTCATCTGACTCAATAACTAACAATTTATTCTTTAAATCAATATGCCCTTGTCCATCACCAATAAAATAATTACATCCAATAGTAGATTCAAATAAATGTTTAAGTAGTGATGTAGTAGTTGTCTTACCATGAGTTCCACAAACAGAAATGGTATCAAACTTAGCTGTTATTTCTCCTACTACTTCATTATAAGGTTTAAAAGTAAGACCTAACTCTTTAATTCTTTTAATTTCTCTATGATCATCACTAAAAGCCTTAGAAGCAGTTACAATGGTATCTTTATCTAAAGGATGAGTTGAATCATAAAATATTTCTATACCTCGCTCTTTTAACCCTTTTTCAGTAAACTTATAATCTTTAGCATCATCATAGCCTGATACAGTATTTCCCATATCATAAAGCATTGAAGCAAGTGTTGCCATTCCTGTTCCTTTTATTCCGATGCAATAATATTTCATAATTAATCACTTCTTTCTATATAAGTATTATATACTATTAATAATTTTTTTTAAACAAACTTTACACTTTTTTCTCTTTATAGTATGATACTTTTGGTGAATTTAGATGAATGAGTTATATAATACTTGCAATTTATGTCCTAGAAAATGTAATATTAATAGAAATTTAACTACTGGTGTTTGTAACAATACTAGTAGTGTTAAAGTAGCAAGAAGTGCCCTCCACTATTTTGAAGAACCATCTATTTCTGGTAGTAATGGTAGTGGTACTATCTTCTTTAGTGGCTGTAATTTAAAGTGTTGTTACTGTCAAAACAAAGAAATATCTACTGATAACTTTGGTATTAATATTTCTATTAAAAGATTAAGTGAACTAATGCTAGACTTACAGTCAAAAAAGGCTAACAATATCAATCTAGTAACTCCTACTCACTTTGTACCAAGTATTATTGAAGCTATTAAACTAGCAAGAGAAAATGGTCTTACTATCCCTATCGTCTATAATACTAGTGGTTATGAAAGTGTTGATACTATTAAACTATTAGATGGCTATGTAGATATTTATCTAACTGATTTTAAATATTTTGATAATAAGTTAGGGGAAGATTTATCGAAGGTTAAAAACTATTTTGAAGTAGCCTCAACCGCTCTTGAACAGATGTATAAACAAGTACCAAAAAATATTTTCACTAGTGATGGTTTAATGGCAAAGGGTATCATCGTAAGATGTTTAGTCTTGCCTACTAAGGGAAGTGATACTAAAAAGATAATTAATTATCTATATCAAAAATACCAAGATAATATCTATCTTAGTATCATGAATCAATATACCCCAGTTACTACTAATACTACTTTTCCTTTTCTAAATAGTAAAGTAAGTGAGGAAGAATATGATGATATTATTAATTATGCCTTAGACTTAGGAATAAAAAATGCCTATATCCAAGAAGGTGAAACAAGTGATGAATCTTTTATCCCACCTTTTGATCTTGAAGGGCTTTAATAGTTTCTCTTTCGACTTTAGAATAAATACACCCACAATAATCTTGTCTATATAAATGGTATATATTAGATAGTTCTATACTTCTTTTATAGCCATTTTTCTTTTTAAAGTCAGCATACAAGTAATTTATTTTATATTTATCACTTAACTTTTTTCCTATTTCATTTAACCATTTACTATTCTTATAAGGACTAATTGATAAGGTAGTAGTAAAATAATCAAAGTTATTTTCTCTTGCCACCAAAGCTGTCTTTTCAAGTCTTAATTTATAACACTTATAGCAACGAATATCCCCTTCTTTTTTATCTTCTAATCCTAAAGCCATAGAAATAAATTTATCTTTATCGTAATCACAATCCATTACTTCTATATCATACTCTACTTCTTTAATTAATCTTTTTAACTCATCTTTTCTTTTAAGATATTCGGAGTAATCAGTTATATTAGGATTATAAAATAAAATGGTAATTTTAAAGTATTTACTTATTCTTTCTAAAACAGCTGATGAACATGGAGCACAACAAGAATGTAATAGTAGTGTTTTTTTATTATTTAAATCAAGATTATTAAGGATCTTTTCACACTCTAGATTATAATTAACATTTATTTCCCTAGCCATTCTCTAAATTTCCTCTCTTTAGCATAAACTTTTTGATAACTATTCTTAATATCAATCATATATGGCATATTTTCCCTATATGACTCTATCACCATAGCCATATTATTTTCAATAGTATTAATTGTCCCTGCATAATCTTCTAATAGTTTTATTTGCTTATCAATTGATAGTGGTTTTATTTTATCATAGTTTTTCTTTTCATCATAACAGAAAGAATAATTATAAAGTAGCAAATGCTCACTTGATCGATTATCTTCTAAAAATGGAAATGCTAATCCTTTATCACCATAATGGAAGAAAAGATCTTCACCAGAATTACCACCTTCAACAAATAAATCACTATTATCAATAGAAACATAATTTATAACATGATCACCACTTAACTCTTTATGATGATACTCACTAAGAAAATGTCTTATTCTAGTAAGTTCAGGATCATTTTCCCTAACATCCACGCTTACTATATCACTTTTAATACCAAAATTAGTTAAACAAGCCTTTAATAAAGAAGCAGTATGCCTACAACAGCCACCATATCCCAAAATAGGAACAAGAGAAGAAATATTTACCTTCTCATAAAAGTCCATTCCCTTCCAAATTTCTTTTATAGAATCATTATATGGATATCTACCACTTATAGAAAAATAACCCACACTCATAAGAAAGTGGACAAGTGATAATTTTTCTATTTCTTTATCAAAATTAAATTTAGTGGATAAATTAATTGCATTATTAAAAATCTCATTTAAGTTTTTTAACATACTTTTATATTCTTCATCATCAAAATAATTATTAATATGTTTTTCATATTCGTAAAGAGTTAATAAGTCTTTTATAAGCATAATTATAACCCCCTCTTTTTAACTAGTATTTTTTTATAATTATTATCTATCTCTTCCATATATGGTCTGTTATTAGTATAAAACTTTTCTAGCAAATCTATATTAGCCTTAGTCACTAACATTGCATTTTTTCCCTTTCTTAAAATATCTTCTTGTTCTTCTATACTAATGGGTTTAATTCTATCAAAGTCTTTTCTTCCTTCAAAAAATGGTGAATAATTATACAGAAGATAATTATTTTCTGAATCAACATCTTCAAAGAATTCAACTGCTACGTTCTGATTAATACTATAAAGCATTGAGCCAACATCAGGTAACAAGTTAAGAGCTATATCTTTATTATCAATTTTTACTATATTAAGAGCATGATTACAATAAGACTCTTGTTTGATCATCTCACTTTCCATCAACAAACTATTTATATCCGATTTTCCTTTCAACTCCTTTAGTCTTATGGTGGCTGTTACTTCATTTTTAATATTAAATTTATCAAGAATCAATTTAGCTAAAGAAGAAATATGTCTACAACAACCATTACCTATAATAGGAATTAAACCAAGTTCAAAAATAGCTCCCTGATATAATTCTAAGACTTCTTCAGTTACTTTTCCATTATAAACATCATTCTTTGATAAATAACCAAAATTAATAAGCATACTCATCAAAACCATTTTATCTATATCATCACTAAAACCAATCTGTTCTGCTAGTATAACTATATTATCTAAGATAATATCTAAACTTTTTTTCATATTTTCATATTCCATCATTACGCCCCCAAAAAACAGTATTATTTTACAACTTTTTCTAATATTTAGCAAGGAATAAATAACTGTCTTTAAGCATAAAAAATAGTGGTGATTACATGTCTAATATAGTCTTTGCTTTTACTTTATCAACTCTTGCTGGTCTTTCTACTCTTTTAGGTTTCTTACCTCTTCTTTTTAATTTAAAAGATGAAAGTAGTATAATTTTAAAATCTTTAGCTTTTGCTAGTGGAGTCATGTTAACCGTATCTATTATTGATTTAATACCAGAAAGTTATAATTTACTAGCCTCTATTTTTAAAGGTTTTCCGGCTCTTTTATTATTATTAATTTTTTTAGTTACAGGAATAATCTTTTCTATCTTAATAGATAAATTCTTACCAAGTAATAACAACAAGTTATTTCATCTAGGAATAGTTTCCATGCTTGCCATTATTCTTCATAATATTCCCGAAGGTATTGCTACTTTTCTATCAGCATCTACTAACCAGAAATTAGGTCTTTCTCTTGCCCTTGCTATTAGTTTTCATAATATTCCTGAAGGAATAAGTATAGCCATACCCATTTATTTTAGTACCAAGAATAAGAAAAAAGCATTTTTATATACTTTCATCTCTGGCTTTTCAGAACCTGTTGGCTCATTAATTGCATATTTGTTTCTGGCTAAATATATGAACGACTTTCTAATGAGTATATTATTATCTTTTATAGCTGGTCTAATGATTCATATTGCTCTATTTGAGTTATTAAAAGAATCAATCTCTTATCAAAAGAAAAAGAAGACACATCTATTCTTCTTTATAGGTGTCCTCTTTATGTTAATATCTATTATTCTAATTAGGTAGTAGTTACATGGTCTGTTCCACAATTCGAAAACATATCAGTTATGGTAGTAGATGAACCAATTACCCATTTGTCACTAACATTAATAGTAGTTAATTTACTATCATCATAAAACATAGACCTCATACGTGTTACTTTTGATGTATCAAAACTACTTAAATCTAGACTTGTTAAACTACTACACGTACTAAACATACCTTGCATATCTGTTACTTCTGATGTATCAAAATTACTTACATCTAGACTTGTTAAACTGCTACAAATGCAAAACATGCCACTCATATCTGTTACTTTTGATGTATCAAAATTACTTACATCTAGACTTGTTAAACTGCTACATCTAAGAAACATGTCATTCATATCTGTTACTTGTGATGTATCAAAACTACTTACATCTAGACTTGTTAAATCACAACAATAATAAAACATGTCATTCATATCTGTTACTTTTGATGTATCAAAACTACTTACATCTAGACTTGTTAAACCACTACACGTACTAAACATACCACTCATATCTGTTACTTCTGATGTATCAAAATTACTTACATCTAGACTTGTTAAACTTTTACAAAAATAAAACATTTCATTCATATTTGTTACTTCTGATGTATCAAAGTTGCTTACATCTAGACTTGTTAAATCATAACAACAATAAAACATTTCATTCATAGTTGTTACTTTTGATGTATCAAAGTTACTTAAATCTAGACTTGTTAAACTAATACACGTACTAAACATACCTTGCATATCTGTTACTTCTGATGTATCAAAATTACTTACATCTAGACTTGTTAAACCTCTACACCCTGCAAACATACCTTGCATATCTGTTACTTCTGATGTATCTAAGGCTGACAAGTCTATTAATACATTATTTAAAACGCTTGAAAAAAAGCCATAAAAATAAAGCATCATACTTTCATTTGCAATAATTCCGCCTTTTCCCCCTATTGTTAATTTATAAGCATAATTAGTGGCAGTTTCGGAAAGAGGTGTAGCATATATTGTTTTTGATATATCTTTAACTTTTTCTTCACTTGAATATATTTTAGCATTCATTGGAGTTGGTGTTGGTGCTGGTTCCAACACTTCAGTAGTTTTTTCTACATAGGCCATTACTGAACCATCACCTGCTTCTGATATATCCCAACTTTCTGTAGCTGTTGTTGGTACCGTATTATCATTTTTTGTAGTAATATTTGTTATTTTAAATCTGTAATCATCAGTATGAAAATCTGTCTGAGGTAGAGAAAAATCCTCATTATCAAGATCAGCTTGTGTAATATAAGCTTTCATCTTACTACCTGTTGGTGCTTCTTTTACTTTTCCATAGACATTTACTTTAATACTAAATGATAAGTTTCCTCCATCTCCTTGAGGATTATAGTCTTCATCTACATACATTCTAAGACGATACTTTGTTGTTTCGCTGGCACTCATTGTTCCTGTTGCTAGACTCATTACTCCTGATGGTCTCCCCGTCTTAGTATTTTCACTTGTCTTTGCTGTAAATACTTTAGGTGCCATTACTTCTGTTTCATTACCACTATCATCTACACTTGTTAAATATAGTTTGATATATTTACCATCTATCTTTTTAGCTGATGATGATGTTATATCTTCTGCTGCTATCTCCCAGTTAATATTAGCATCTCCTTGGATACTACTTTTAACTGTAAAGTCAAAGTATTCTCCTTTGGTTAGTCTTACTTTACCAGTAGCATCTGTGGTTGGTAAGGCTCCTGTCATACTGATAGTATTATCACTTTCAGTATACTCCATCGTTATGGCTCCTGTTGTTATAGTATTTGGTTTACTACCTTGTCCTACAAACTGAAAAGCAGCATAACTGATTCCTACTATCATTAGAACTAGTATTAAAACAAGTCCGATTGATAGTAATAATTGTTTTTTGTTATTCATTTTTCTTATTCACTCCTTCTATTTTATTTACACCAAAAAACAAGATAAGACTATCCTATCTTGTTGTTAGTGCATGATAAAAAGAAGTAATTAAACTATATAAGTCCCCCCCCCATGTTAACTGATTGTAAACTTGACATATTGATTGACATATACATAGTTAATCACCTCTCTCCTATCATTAATTAAATGATAGCAAATATTTACTAGTTATTCAACCATTTTCGTTTGTAAAATAGAAAAAACTATAGTACAATAAGATTACGGAGATAGTATGAAAAAAATAATTATCGTTTTAATTAAAATATATCAAAAAACACCTGGATACTATCATGCTAGCTGTCACTTTTACCCAACCTGTTCTAATTATATGATAGATGCCATTAATGAATATGGAACAGTTAAGGGACTACAGCTTGGAATAAAAAGAATTCTAAGATGTCACCCGGGAGCTAGTTTTGGCTATGATCCAGTAATAAAAAAGAAAGAAGGAGTAATTAATGAAGAAAAATAAACGTTTATTTTTACAAGTAATAATATGTTTAGGATTAGTGTTAACAACTTGTGCATGTAGAAGGGATAATATGGAAGATATATCGATTATTACTACAAACTATCCTAATGAGTATATAATATCAAGCCTATATGGAAAGCATGCTACCATCTCATCAGTCTATCCAGATGGAGTTAATACTAAAACTTATAAGATAACTAATAAAAGAAAACAAGATTTAGCTAATCAAGATTTACTTATCTATACTGGTTTAATTGAGAGAGAAAGAAATTTAGCGGTTAAACTACTTGATTATAATAGTAATTTAAAAATAATTGATAGTTCTTATGTCTTAGAAGATAATAATGATACTGAAGAGTTATGGAACGATCCCTCATTTATGTTGATGATGTGTCAAAATGTAAGAATTAGTTTAAAAGAATATGTAGAAAACAATTATTTAAGAAAAGAAATTGATAAGAATTATGAAACATTAAAAATAACTGTTTCCGAGTTAGATGCTAATATTAGATTAGCGGTGGAAAATGCTCCTTATAAGACAATTGTTGCTTCTAACTCTGCTTATAAATTCTTAGAAAAATATGGTGTTAAAGTATATTTAGTAAATGATGATACATCAAGTAAAGACTTAAGTGAGATTGATACATTAATTAAGCAAGGTAAAATTACTAAGATATTTAACTATGAAGAAGATAAGACAACTGCTAATATTCAAAATATTATTAATAAATATCCTAATACTGTTTCCTTTGTATCATTTAAGCATATGAATTTATTAACCGAGGAAGCTAGAAAAAATAATAGTGATTATGTTACTTTAATGAATCAAAACCTAGATACTTTAAAAGAAGAGTTATATCACGGTACTAGTGATTAAGAAAAAACTACTAAGAGTCAAATCCTAGTAGTTTTCTTTTTATCTTTTATTTGCTATCTCATCATTTAATAGTTTGATAAACTCGTCAATACTAACCGTTGTCGTTTCTTTTTCACCATGTAATCTATAGCTTACTGTTCTATCAAGTTTTTCATTATCACCTAATATTAAAGTATAATTAATCTTTCTTGTTTGTGCTTCTCTTAGACGATATCCTAATTTTTCATTACGATCATCTAGTTCTACTCTTATACCATTCTTAAGAAGTTCTTGATAAACATTCTTAGCATATTCTAAATGATGTTCACTTGATACTGGAATAACTTCTACCCCAACTGGTGCTAACCAAAGTGGTAAATTACCTTTAGTTTCTTCTAATAAGAAGGCTATAAATCTATCAAGAGAACCTAATATAGCTCTATGGATAACAACAGGTGTCTTCTTCTCACCTTGTTCATTTATATAAGTCAAATTAAATCTTCTTGGTAATAAGAAATCTAACTGAATAGTTGGAATTGCTACTTCATTACCAACAGCTGGTTTAATTAAGATATCAAGTTTTGGTCCATAGAAAGCGGCTTCACCTTCTGCTTCAATAAAGTCTACTTTTAAATCTGTTAATACTTTTCTTAAAGCTCCTTCAGCATTATTCCACATCTCATCATCATCAAAGTATTTTTCCTTATCATTTTTATCTCTTAAAGATAATCTAAATTTATGTTTAGTGATATCTATATTGAAATCTTTATATACTTCAATAATTAAATCTAATACACCTTTAAATTCTTCTTCTATTTGTTCTGGTGTACAGAAAATATGAGAATCGTTTTGCGTAAATGATCTTGCTCTTTCAATACCTTTTACAGCTCCTGCTGCTTCATATCTAAAGTCATTAGCTATTTCTGCTATTCTTATTGGTAAATCACGATATGAGTGAAGTCTATTACCATAGATAACCATATGATGAGGGCAGTTCATTGGACGAAGAACATATGCTTCTTCATCTAGCTCCATTTGTGGAAACATATCATCTTTATAATGATCCCAATGTCCTGATGTTTTATATAACTCTACACTACCAAGATCTGGAGTATGAACATGTTTATAACCATGTGCCACTTCTTTTTCAGTTATATAGTTTTGAATAGTTCTCCATAAAGTATAACCATTAGGTAACCATAGAGGTAGTCCTCTACCGACTAAATCTGATAACATAAATATTCCTAAGTCTTTACCTAGTTTTCTATGATCTCGCTCTTTAGCTTCTTCTAGTTCCTTTAAGTGAGACTCTAAATCTTCTTCATTTTGGTAACATACTCCATAGATTCTTTGTAACATTTTATTCTTAGAGTCACCTTTGTAGTATGCTCCACTACACTTTAATAGTTTAAAATGTCTTAATTCTTTAGTAGAGGCAACATGTGGTCCACGGCAAAGATCAGTAAACTCTCCTTGAGTATAGCAAGTGATAACTTCATCAGCTGGGAACTCATTAATAAGATCTATCTTATAAGGATCATCTTTAAACATTTCTAATGCTTCTTCTTTTGATAACTCATGACGTACTATTCTTTTATTACCTTTAGCAATTTTCTTCATTTCTTTTTCAATCTTAGGTAAATCTTCATCAGTTAAAGTCTTATCTCCTAAATCTATATCATAATAGAAACCTTCTTCTATAACTGGTCCTACCCAAAACTTAGCCTTTGGATATAAACTCTTTACTGCTTCTGCTAATAAGTGTGCACAACTATGATTAAGTGGCATTAATATTTTATCTTCTTTTATATTTTTCATTTTCTATCTCTCCTATCTTTTAACTAATACTTTTTCTTTTTCTACTAAATCAAATACTATTTGATCTCTTACTGCTTTTTTATCTTTAATTTCTACTGCTACCTTATCACCAACATGATAAAGCTTATCTATTTTCTTATCATATAGTGTTCCATTAATAGTATTAATCTGATATCTACTACTTCTATTAATAATACCTGGTATTAAGTTATCGGTCTTTAAGTAGGCCATATCTTCTCTTAGAAAGTTTAAGTTAGCAATAAGTGGTACTCCACTAAACTCTTTACTATATTTCTTTAATAAATAGAAATTAACTTCATTTTCTACCTGTTCTGCCTCTTCTTGCATAACTGATAAGTGTTCTGTTATTGCTGATAAGTTCTTTTTAATCTCAGTTAAACTCTGATCATTTCCATTATATCTTAAAACCTCATTTAAGAAAAGATGATTTAACAAGTCACTACCTCTTCTAATTGGTGATGTGAAAGTTGCATATCTTGGCATTACCAGTCCATAATGACCTATATTTTGATCACTATAATAAGCTCTTTGAAAATTTTTAATAAATATTTCTGAAAGCATTTTAATTTCTTCTTCACTTTTACCTTTAGTAACTGTCAAGAAAAATTGTTGCATCTTAACAGGATCATCTAAGTTAGGTATATGTTTTATTCTCTTATCTACTTTATTAAGATCTCGTTCTAAACTTTTTTTCTTGGAAAAACCCGGGCCTTCATGATTTCTATAGACAAATGGAATACCTAAATAATAAGCAAAATCTGCTACTGTTTGATTTGCTAATAACATGAAGTTTTCAATTATCATAGCAGCAGGACCCTTGAATCGCTCATTAATAGACAATGGATTACCAAGATCATCTATATCAAAGTTAATATCTATTCCTTCTAATCCTAACATTCCTTTTTCTAATCTTTTATTTTGTAAAAGATTAGCTAAATGATACATATTTATCAGCGTTTTATAATGTGATAAATATTCAAGTGGTTTATCCTTTCCTAATAATAAATTATCTACTTTTTCATAGCTCATTTTTAAGTTACTTCTAATGATACTTGGAAACAATTCAAAGTCTTTAGTATTTCCCATATTATCTAAAACCACTTTTAAAGTTAAGGCGTATTTATCTTCATTAGGGTTTAAGGAACAAGCATTATTTGATAATACAGTAGGCAACATTGGTGATACTGTATTTGCAGGATAAATAGAAGTAGTTTTATTAATAGCTTCTTCAAATATTTGCATTGCTGGTCTAACATAAAATGATACATCAGCAATAGATACATACAATATAAAGCTATCTTTTTCTCTCACTAAAGAAATGGCATCATCTAAATCTTTAGCATGATAAGAATCAATAGTAAATGTTTCTAAAGTACGCAAATCTTTTCTTTCAAAATCATCTATGCTAATTGATGCTCTTTTTGCCTCATTAAGAGCTTTAGTGGAAAATGAAGTATTAAATCCATGCTCTAATAATGAAGAAAATATTACCTTCTCTATCTTGTTTTTAGCAGTTATTTCTTTTACTATATCTATTGTATATTTATTATCTGTTTTTACTAAATTAGCCAATACTCTTTTGCCTATCTGATCAGTATTACTTGGTACTTTTTCTATTTCAAAGTATTCAGTACCAACAGCAGACCATCTCTTAACCCCATTTCTTTCTATACACTCAAAGACATGTTTATCATGCTTTCTCTTAATTATATCTTTAACTTCTATTTCTTTACTAGCATCATTTACTAAAATAGTAACAACGTCAAGTGGATATGCACTAGCTGTTTTACCTCTTGACACAAAATACTTATGATTTCCCTTTTTTAAAAATAATCTATTGCTGTCATAGTCTCTTTCAAGTACTCCTTTTATTAAAGAAGTAGTAGTATCTTCCTTTATTTGTTTAACAACTCTTATAATGTTTCCCTCATGATACTTATTATGTTTAGCGTTCTCTTTATTTTTCTTTTGAACATATACAGTATCACCGATTTTTACTTTTTCCAAAAATTTATCGGAAAGATGGATTCTTATACCATTTCCCAGATCTACATAGAGTCTTCCTTTATTAGATTGTCTTACTACTCCATGTTTTAGATAAAAATCCTTTGCTACTGGCAAATATTTATTATCTTCAGTAAGAATTAAACTTCCTTCTTTTTCAAGCTCATACAGTTCTTTAGCTAGAAGAATTTTTTCTTCTTCCGTAAGTTTTAGTGTTCTTGCTAATTCATTAATTCCAACAGCTTGTTTTCTTTTTTTAAAATATTCTTTTAACTGTTCCTTTACCATTCTTTCTCCCCCTAAAACAAAAAACTCCTATGATTAATCATAGGAGTGTAAAAAACACGGTACCATCCACTGTTTTACTTTATTTAGAATAACGGTCACCCCGGAATTACTTTTCATAATTCTACTTGCAAAGGTAGTAATAAGGTATTTCTTCTTCATTTACACCAACCATGAAGTCTCTAATTAAGGTTAATACTTTATCGTGTCCTTTACTCAAACATATTAAAATATAGTAGGCATAAAGAGGGAAAAAATGATCGGAGTACTATTTTTCCCTCTTTACACCTACTACTAAGTAAGTGTGAGGAGCTTACAACTTGATATAAAATATATGGATATCACATCGTTTTAAGATAAGCACAAGTTTATACTTAATCGTTGTATTAACTCCTCAATTAAATAATATCATATTTTGTCGAACATTGTCAAACTGTTTTTTTACTTTTTTTTTAGTGAGCATACTGAATAGTCTTTTCTACTACCGCTTTTATGTCTCTTTCATTGAATGGTTTTCTAATAATATCAACGATTGGATATTCAAATGCCTTAGCTACTAAGTTATTATCTCCTACTCCGGTAATTATGGATACAGGAATAGAATCAAATAAATTATTTTCTTTAAAATATTCTAATACTTGGAAACCATCAACATTTGGCATATTAAGGTCAAGTAACATTCCGACTATTTTTTGACCATTTGCATTATTTATCATCTTTAAGGCTTCTTCTCCATCTCCTGCCATTAACACCTCAAACTGCTGATCAAATATTTTTAAGACAAAGTTTTTAATAACTGCCGAATCATCTACTACTATTAAGGCTCTATCTTTTTTAGGTTTTACGATAGTAGTTTGTACTCCGGCACTCTCTAGTCCTAAATATTGTTTTACCAAGTGTACAATTCTGTCAAGTTCTAGTATTAGCTCTTCAAAGTGTTCTGTTACAAAGTAAAGATTATTTTCTTTACTAGCCATTTCATGCTGATATGCATAGTTTGCTAAAGCATCAAAGCCAAAGTATTTAGCATCACTCTTTAAGCCATGAACATAGATAGAATAATTGGCCATATCGCCACTTTCTTTATAAGCTTTAATCTTATTTTCTTTTTCATTAATATCTGCTAAAAAGTCACTTAGGGTACTATCATAAGTTGTCATATCTCCAAACAATTCTAAGCTTTTAGCTACATTTACTCCATTACTAGTTAGTAGTGTTACATCTCTCATTTTTATCCTCCTTTAAATATTTATCTAAAATAACTTCTAACTCTTCTTTTTTTATTGGTTTAGCTAAATAATCATCAAAGCCAACACTTAAGTATTTTTCTCTCATCCCAGAAATAGCATTAGCTGTTAGGGCCACTATCTTAGTATGGAAGTCTTTATTTTTCTTTAATTCTTCTAAGGTTTCACAGCCACTCATCTTAGGCATCATATCATCCATCAGTATTAAATTATAAGGTACTCCCATATTAATTCTATCTATTGCTGCTGCTCCACTTGCTACTTCATCTACAAATACATTATACTCCCTTAATAGTCTTTCTGCTACTTTAAGATTAAGTTTATTATCATCTACTACTAAAACTCTTTTTCCTTTATAGTTACCTTTTACTACTGTTTTTTCTTTTATTTCTTCTTTTTCTTTAGTAGCAACTATTTTTTGATCAAGTGATACAGTAAACTTACTTCCCTTACCATAAATACTTTGAACTACCATTTTTCCATGCATTAATTCTACTAATTTTTTAGTAATAGCAAGTCCAAGGCCAGTACCTTCTATAGTGATATTTCTCTCTTCATCTAGGCGTTCAAACTTGCTAAATAACTTATCTATTTTGTCTTTCTTAATACCTATACCACTATCTTCAACAGAAATAATTAATCTACATAAGTCTTTTTTAATATTAACACACTCTACAGTAAAACTGATATATCCTTCATCAGTATACTTAACGGCATTAGTTAATAGGTTTAAAATTATTTGTTTTACTCTTGCATAATCTCCATACAAAGTAGCTGGTATATCACTACTAAAGCTTGTTCTAAAATCAATTTTCTTTTCACTACCAAGTCTTCCTTTAGTTAAAACTACTAATTCATCAAATATCTTTCTAGGTGAATATGTTGTATCAATAATTTCTAATTTATCAGCTTCTATCTTAGAAATATCTAAAATACCATTTACTATTTCTAATAAACTATCACTAGCCATCACTATGTCTTTAATATCTTCCTTAGCCTCATCTGGTATTCGCTCATCACTTTGTAATGCTTCTGAAAAGCCTACTATAGCATTAAGTGGTGTTCTTATCTCATGTGACATATTTGATAAGAATTCAGTCTTAGCATTATTTGCTTTAATGGCTGACTCCTTAGCTATATTAAGTTCTTCTACCAATTTAACCTCCGGGTTTTCAATTGTAAAATACATTATCATATCAATATAGACAATTATCGCTGGTATTACTATTAAGGTTGGATTATACACTCTAAGTAACATAGCTGTTATCATAAAGATAAGAAAGAAAAGAAAAGGAAGATTCTTTTTATTCTTAATTTTCTTATAATTCTTTATTAAAATAACTATATTTATTATTACACAAAGAAAGGCTATTAGAAAAACGAAAGTTGGACCAATCCCTGTTACTCCCATCGTTTCTTTATTAGATATTATATTAATTGGTAACATAAATTCTATCAGGATAGCAATTATATCTACGGTTAAGAATATCTTTTTCGCTTTATCATATTTCTCTTCATCTAGATAGGTAACATAAATTGTATATAAACTAATTAATGTTGGCCACATTATATAATGAATAAAATCTATTCTATTTAATCCTTTTACTAAATACATATTAGCGTCATCTAGAAAATAATAAGTTATTACAAGTTCGGCTAATACTAAAATCACATCAAAGAAACTACTAATTAGCATAAAACCATACAGTTTAGTTTCTTTACTATCTATTCTACTTTTAGAAAAGAATAGTATCATTAGTAGCACTATACAAAATAGGCCACTAATCGTAAAGTACATACTACTCAAAACTCTACCACCTACCTTAACAATAAGAGTATATCACAAAATAGTTTAGGGAACAATCAAAAAAGCAACTAATCAATGGCGACTAGTTACTTAATTTTAATATTTTTTTCTTAGGAGTAATTCCTGGTACTAACCGATTATTTTCATCTAAACAGTATTCGTTTTCTATTTCACTATCATCATTACTTCTTAAAAACTTTTCTTCTTTTAAAGAGTCATAAGTAAAGCCAAAGGCTTTATATTTTTTTTGATAAGTATGATTTATATAAATAGTTGGTTCTATATCAGATAATGAGTTTCTGTCCACTCCATTATCCTGCCAAATTTCTTTTCTCATTTGTTCCATTTCTGTTTGAATTTCTAGTGTTTTAGCAATTATATCATCGCTGCTATTTATTGATAATGGTTTACCAAATCTAACTACTATTTTTTTATATAAATCAAGTTCTTTATCGCAAAGTCTTGGAACTTCTATATATTCTAAGATAGTGGGAACAACAGGGACACTAGTTATAGCCGAAATCATTGCTCCACCTTTTTTAATATCATGCATTAGTTTAAAAGGATGTAAGTTCCAGGTTGCTTCCCCAAATATTACTAAGTTTTTACCATTTAGTACTTTAGATGAAGCTAGTACAATACTATTATTAGCCGATTTTTTACTATTTCTATCTAAAAAAGTAGCATCTGCTAGTTTAAAAGTAGCGATAGAAAATGGATTTAAGCAATCAGTGGCAACCATTACTGTTGTATTTCTTTTTAGTCTTTCAATTATATTATACATTGAAAATATGTCATGAGCAGTTGAATGATTACAAAGGAATATTGCCTGATCCATATCAAGATTTTCTACTCCTTCTAACTCTAATTTTTTATTATAAAAATCTTTCATATATAAGTTAGTAACTACTTTTTGTCCAAAAGAAGATTTACTCATATTAGGTACTACATTATCAATACAATATCTTCTTAAATCTTTATAATACTCTTTTCTTGCTGTTATACTCATTTTCTTTTCTATATTATAAGGTAGTATTACTCTATCATTCATTTATTTGGCCTTCTAATTCATCGGCTAAATATGATCTTACTTTACCATCTTCTGTTTTAACTTGATAAAGACTACCAATTTTTAAGACAATAATTCCTCTTTCTTTTGTCTTTGGTATATATACATTATTACCTATTTCTAAATTATTTGAATCATTATCTTGTGTTGTATTTTTAACAATATATCCCATAAATACCTCCGAAGCTAATATATCATAATTCCCAACAACAGAAAAGAACTTTTGTATTATTTTTTTAGAGTTTTAATATTTTCTAATGCATGATATTTTAATTCATAATTTTTCTTACTCATACTAAAGACCGAATTAAATTTGCCTTTCTTAGTAACCAGTGTTTCTCCTAAATTTGAAATAGTTTTTTTTCTTTCTTTAATTTCATCAAGCGATAAAGTTAAAATTGAAGCACTATTTCTAACCACTGGTAAAACACCTAACTCATCTAAATAAAGAAAAACTTTTTCTAAATACTTAACATCCTTATTAACAATAAGTGGTGTCAAATATGACTCATTATAATTTGTCTTGATAAAATTTATTGTTCTGTTTAATTCACTATATGATTTTAAAAATATACTTCCACTTATTTTTATATTATTATCTTTGCAAACTTTTACTATACTTTTTAATTCTTTAGCAGTTTTTCTAAATACTCCGCCTTTTATTTCTATATTATTTTCTTGACACACACTAATTATTTCTTCAATCTCTAAAGCCGTCCTTAAAAATATACTCCCACTTATTTTTATATTATTTTTCTTACAAACCGTTATGATTTCTTTAACTTCTAGAGCTGTTTTCATAAAAACAGTACCACTTATCTTTATATTATTTTCCTCACAAATTTTTATTATTTTCTTTATTTCAACTGCCGATTTATTAAAAATGCTTCCCGTTATCTTAATATTTTTCTTCTTGCAAACTTCTACTATATCTCTTATTTCTTCTACATTTCTTTTAAAAACAGTACCTACTAATTCTATGTTATTTTCAACACAAATGTCTATCATTTCTTTTATTTGGTCACTTGTTTTTAGAAATACACTGCCTATTATCCTTATTTTGTTTTCTTGGCACACACTAATTATTTCCTCAATTTCTTTAGTTGATCTTAAAAAGACACTTCCAGTTACTTTTACATTGTTTTTTTGACAAGTACCTATTATAGTTTCTATTTCGTTAGCACTTTTTAAAAAAACACCTCCTGTTATTTCTATATTATTTTTATCACAAACATTTATTATTTCTTCAAGTTCTCTTGCAGTTTTTCTAAATACATTAGCACTAATTTCTATATTATTTTTCTTACAAACTTCTACTATATTTTTTGTCTCTTCTATAGGTTTAGATAAAACAGCTCCAGTTATTTTTATGTTATTTATTTTACAAATTTTTATTATTTTACTTATCTCTTCTTCATTCTGCCAACCAATTGAAGCTGACAAAGTATTCTGCTTACTCATTCCCAACTTTTCAATATTTCTTATTCTGCTTACTGGTACACTTAATATTGAAGTTAGTCTATTTATGTAATATGGTCCATAATTATCAAATACATAGTTATATGTTTCTTTTAATGAATTTGGATTAGTTGATAAAACATGAAGGCAAGTTTCTACATTTGAAAATGATATGGATGAATTAAGTAAAAAATTACAATTTTCTTTTAAAGCATTAACCTGTAAATACATCACACTAGGACATTTTTCTATATTTTGGGGTGATACATTTAACTCTTTAACTAAAAAATCCAATGATTTTTGGATGCTTTGATAATCACCTCTCGATAAAATACAATTATTCTTTTTAATTACTTTATCTGCATCTATTTGGTAGTGTTCTAATAATTCTTTTAGGTCATAAACTTCTATCATTCTAACCCCTCCAATATATCTATATTATTTTCTATTATATCTATATAATCTACTCCTAAAGTCAAAATCAATTTGTTAATTTTATCTTTAAAGCAATCAAATTCATCAATAAAAACGAATACACATCTTTCAAAAATATCAAGTGAATCAGTAAATCCTAAAGATTCAAAATACTTTAGATTGTCTAAAACATCATCTAAATTATCTAATATTAGTCCAATCGTCTCTTCTCCATATACTTCCTTTATTTTATAAAAATCTATCTGCATATTATGTCCCCTTTTTATCACTGATTAATGAAAACGTGCTTATTCTATCATATTTTATTATTTTTTTCAAGGCAAAAAAAGCACAACGTTTGTTGCACTTTATTTATCTAATACTGAATACCCCATACTACTAAATGTTTAGCATCTTTCCCACACACAACACATTTATCATCTATTTTCTTTTCATTTTCTAAGATACAACGAGACTTAGTTCCTTTGATTTCTTTCATTTTTAACTCACATGCTTCATCACCACACCACATGGCTTTAACAAATCCTGGTTGGGTATCCATTATTTTTCTAACATCATCTAGATTATGAGCTTCAAAGGTTAATTTTTCTCTTCTCTCTAAGGCCCTTTGGTACATATCTTTTTGAATAGTATCTAATAAATCACTAACGGTAGAAGCTATATCACTATCTGCTTCACAAGTGATTTTTTCTCTAGTATCTCTTCTTGCTAAAACTATTTTATTAGCATTTAAATCACGCTCGCCTACTTCAATTCGAACTGGTATTCCATTAACCTCTGCTTCCGCAAACTTGAACCCTGGACTTTTTTTAGAGTCATCTACCATATAGCTTATTCCTTTAGCTTTTAAAGATTCTACTATTTCATCTATCCTAGTATTAACTTTGTCACTATCACCTATTTTAATAATTGCTACTTTAACAGGTGCTATCTTTGGTGGTAGTACTAGACCAAAGTCATCACTATGAACCATAATTAAGGCCCCTATCATTCTAGTAGTAGTACCCCATGATGTTTGATAACAATAACTATCTTTATTATTCCTATCTTTGAAAGTAATATCATAAGCTTTTGCAAATTTATCACCAAAGTAATGACTAGTTCCAGATTGAAGAGCTACCCCATTATACATTAAAGCTTCAATAGTTAGAGTATACTCTGCTCCAGCAAATTTTTCTTTTTCTGTTTTCTTACCAGTAATAACTGGAATAGCTAAATACTCTTTAAATAGCTTTTCATAAATACCAAGCATTCTTTTAGTTTCTTCTTCAGCTTCTTCACTAGTTTCATGAACAGTGTGTCCTTCTTGCCATAAAAACTCACGACTTCTTAAGAATGGTCTTGTCTCTTTTTCCCAACGGAAAACACTACACCACTGATTATACTTAAGAGGAAGATCACGATAGCTTTTAACTACTTCATGATAATAATCACTAAATAATGTCTCACTAGTTGGTCTAACACATAATGGTTCTTCTAACTCTTTTTGACCACCTTTAGTAACCCAAGCTACTTCAGGAGCAAAGCCTTCTACTAACTCTCCTTCTTTTTCTAATAAAGACTTAGGTATTAGTAAAGGCATATAGACATTTTTATGACCTGTCTCTTTAAACATTCTATCTAAGTTTTTTTGAATTTCTTCCCATAAAGCATAACCATTAGGTTCAAAAATAATACATCCTTTAACACTTGAATAAGTAGCAAGGTGTGCAGCTTTTACAACATCCGTATACCACTTAGCAAAATCTTTATCTCTTTCTGTTATTTTTTCATTTTTCATAAAATTTTTCCTTTCTAGTGAACATAAAATATTCCCATATAAATTAAGAATGCTAAATAAAGAATAGAAACTATTACTCCATTTACCTTTTCAAAAGTAGCACTTTTATAGTCAACTCCTGTTGCCATCATCATTAATATACCACCAATTAAACCACCAATATGTGCAGCGTTATCAATTCCTGGTACTAAAAATCCTAAACCTAAGTTTAAAATTATCAATGGGGCTATCTGGCTTTTAATAACAGTTCCTAAGTAAACTCTATAGTGATAGCCAAAGTATAACATAGCTCCAAGTAAGCCAAAGATGGCTCCACTTGCTCCCACACTTACAGTTGTATTATGGAAGATTATTGACATCAAGGAAGCTGTTAAGCCACTAAATAAGTAGATAAATAAATATTTCCATTTACCAAGAAAGCTTTCTAGTTGAATACCAATTACCCACAAAGCATACATATTAAATATTAAGTGAGCGATATTAGCATGAATAAAAGTTCCTGTTATTAATCTATAATATTCACCTTGTCTGATATATGGTCCAAAAACGGCTAGTTCTCTAAAGATATTATCAGTCTGTCCAATTAAGGCTGGTACAACAAATAATAATACATTTATAAGAATTAAAAGATAAGTTATAATTGGTTTCTTTGGTCTAAATACTTTGTCCATTTGTTTTTGGTCTCTATGATTATGTTCATTAATCTCATCCGTTATTTTAATAAACAAATCAGCACCTTTTTCCTTATTACTAGAAATATTTTTATATATATCAGGATAAGTCTCTAGCAACAGCTTATCTTTTTTAACATCTTTCTCATCAGTTACACAAGTAGCTACTCCATTCTTTGGTAGTTCTTTACTAAGATCAACACTACTTCCTAGATTTAGAAAGATACTTAGTGTATTTAACTTAAAAGAAAATGTTTTCGCTTTTATCTTCTTTACAATTCGATTAGTCTTAAAAACATCAAATTTATATTGTTCATCATTATGAATATGATGCAAAACTATTCTTACTATCTCACAGTCTTCATCTAAGTTTTCTAACCAAATTTCATCTTCTACTCCGTTTAGAATTATAGGGGTATAATTTCTTTCGGTTATAAAGTAATGAAGTAGTTTCATCGCTATCATATTAGTATCATCTATTTCAAATATATTTTCCATCTTTTCACATCCTTCTTCATCAAAGTATTATACACGAATTCTTGTCAATTCTCAATACTATCAAGTTTATCTAAATAAGCTTTAAACTCTTCAGGTACATCTTTAGTAAACTCTAGGTGTTCTTTAGTTATTGGTTCTATTAACTCTATCTTATAACTATGAAGCATCTGACCAAAACTAGTTGTCTTTTTACTAGTTCCATAGACTGGGTCATTTACTACCGGATGATTGATGTAAGCTAGATGTACTCTTATTTGATGGGTTCTTCCTGTATCAAGTACACATTCTATTAAGGTTTTATTTTGGTATCTTTTAATGACTCTAAAATGGGTAATAGCATCTTTTCCACCACTTACTACTTTCATCTTAAGTCTATCTTTAGGATCTCTTCCAATAGGAGCATCTATTGTTCCACTTGACTCTTTAATAACTCCTTCTACTAAGGCAAGATAAGTTCTTTTAATCTCTTTTTTCTTAAGCATTAAGCTTAAAGCTTCTTTAGTCTCTTCATTCTTAGCTACTAACATTAAGCCACTAGTATCTTTATCTAAACGATGAACAATACCAGGTCTTAATAAATCATCAGTTAAAGGATAGTCTACTAGTAAAGCATTTACTAGTGTGTCGTTTAAATGCCCTGGAGCTGGATGAACAACCAAACCACTTTGTTTATTAATAATTAGTAAGTTTTCATCTTCAAATACAATATCAATTGGTATTTCCTTTTTCTCCAATTTATTATCTATCTCTTCTTTAAAGATATCAATTATATCTCCTTCACTTACTTGATAGTTACAACTAGTTTTTTTATTATTAACTAGTATCTTGCCATCTTTTATTTTTCTTTGAATCTTACTTCTAGATTCATCTAACATTTTACTTAAAACAACATCTATTCTTCCTTGTTCATCTTTTATTTCTAACTTCATCTTTATCATCCTTCCATAATCCATAGATAAGTATCAATACTCCAATTACAATTAACATATCAGCAAAGTTAAAGATTGGAAAGTAATAATTAAATATTATAACACTAATATAATCAATTACATAGGAAAGTACTAGTCTATCATAAAAGTTTCCTAAAATTCCACCTAGTATTAGTATATAAGAAAGATTAATGATTGGCCTATTCTTTCTAGTTATTAATTCTTTATATAGAAAGAAAAATGCTATTAAGGAAAGAATTATTAAAAGAGCGGTTTTCCCTTCCATTAGTGAAAAGGCTGCTCCTATATTTTTAACATAGGTTAGATTTAGTATATTTGGTATTAAAGTAACACTAGTTTTTAAGTAATTAACTACTAATACTTTAAATAATCTATCTATTAAAAATAAAATAATAATTGCTACAGTATATTTAACTTTATCTTTCATTAATCATCACCTAATTCTTCTACCCCACTAGCTATTACTTGTATTTGATCATATCTTTTCTCTACTCTTCCAACTATCTTATATAAACTACCTTTCTTAATGTTTATATTATTCCAAATCTTTGGAAAGAAAGTATAATCAACGCTTCCTGTTTCATCACTACAACTAACAAAAGCCATTTTGTCACCTTTCTTAGTAGTTATTTCTTTAATACTTTCTACTAAGACAATGGTAGTTACTAGTTTATCAAAGTACTTATCTAGATTTTCTAGAGAAATAACATTTGTATTAGTTTTATAAGCGGTAGCTGGATGATTACTTATATAGAAACCAAACAACTCTTTTTCTTGTTCTAATAGTAGATAGTTATCATATTCATCCACTACTTCTATATATGGTATTAAGACTAGACTAGGATCTAAGTCTTTTACTAGTTCTCCATAGTTATATAGTGAATCTAGATTAGTTATTAAGGTTCTTTTATTATAATTAAAGTTTCTAAAGGCATCTGCTAGTATCAAAGTCTCTAACTGTTTCTTAGTTATTCCTGCTACTACTAAGGCTCTAATAGCCATAAATATATCAGTAAAGGTATTATCTCTTGCTTTAACTATTGTCTTACAAACACTAACACCTATTCCTTTAATAGTAGAAAAAGGAAAAAGTATTTTACCATCTACTACTCTAAACATCGAAGTACTAAGGTTTATGTCTGGTTTTACTACTTCTATTTTAACACTTCTAACCTCTCTTACATATTCACTTAATTTACTTTCTACACCAATAACATTACTTAGCAAGTTAGTATAAAAGTATAAAGGATAATGTACTTTTAAGTAAGCCATCTTATAAGCTACCATTGAGTAGGCAACAGCATGGCTTCTATTAAATCCATAACCGGCAAATTTAAGTATCTGAGTAAATAATTCCTTAGAGATATTTTCATCTTTTCCAAGAGCCTTAGCTTTTCTTAAGAATCTTTCTTCTTCTTCTACTAATACTTCTTTTTTCTTTTTACTAATAGCTCTTCTTAAAATATCAGCTTCTCCTAAAGAATAACCAGCATAATAACTAACTGTCTGCATTACTTGCTCCTGATAAATCATTATTCCATAAGTTTTCTTTAAGATAGGTTCTAGACTATTATCTAGATAAGTAACCTGTTCCCTACCTTCTTTTCTTTTAATATAAGTATCTATATTAGCGGCAGGACCTGGTCTAAATAGGGCAATAGCAGCTACTATATCTTCAAAGTTAGCTGGTTTCAAATCTCTTAAGAATTTTCGCATACCACTAGACTCAAACTGAAATATACCTGTAGTAAAGGCTTTACTAAATAGATAATAACATTTATTATCATCAAGGGGTATATCATAAAATGGTATTTTAATATGAAGATTTTCTTCTATATCTTTTAAGATATTCATAATCAAGGTAAGATTTTTTATACCTAGAAAGTCCATCTTCAAAAGGCCTAGCTCTTCTAGATAATTCATAGAATAACTAGTTAAATACATATCATCACTCTTAGTAAGAGGAAGAACTTCATCTAGATTTTTTTGACACATTACAATACCAGCGGCATGAGTACCAATCTGTCTTGGAAAGCCTTCTAGTCTACTAGCTATTAGATAAACATCATTTAAATCTTTATCATTATCTATTTCACTTTTAAATAATCTATCATGTTGATAATAATAATCTAAATGTTCTTTACTCATTGGTGGTATAAAAGAATTTAATCTATCTATTTTATAATTTGGTATTTTTAGTACTCTTGCTATATCTCTTAGAACCTGTTTAGCTGACATTGTAGAAAAAGTTACTATCCCAGCTACTTTCTTATCCCCATATTTTTCTCTTACATAATTAATTACATCTTCTCTATATATATCTGGTAAATCAGTATCAATATCAGGCATACTAACACGTTCTGGATTTAAAAATCTTTCAAAGAGCAAGTCATATTTTAAAGGATCTATTTCAGTAATACCAAGGGAGTAAGCAACTAAGCTACCAGCAGCACTTCCTCTACCTGGACCTACTAAAATATTATTTTTCTTAGCATATAAAATAAAGTCATAAACAACTAGGAAATAGTTAGAAAATCCCATCTTCTTAATAATAGATAGTTCATATAATAATCTATCAGAATAACTTTTTAAGACATTACCTTTTAATCTTTTAGTAAGTCCTTTAATAGATAATTCTTTTAAGTAAGTATCAGCATCTAAGTTATTAGGACAATCATAGATAGGTAGTAGTAAGGAAGCCTTTGGAAAAGTAATATCGCACTCTCTAACTATTTCTAGACAAGTCTTATCATTTATAAACTCTTTGTCTAATAAATCATAACTAACTTCATCATAGATACTTTTACCATCTCTTATTAGATATAGATACTTTAAGTAGTTAGCATCTTTTCTTTCTTTATATAAACATTCTTTAAAAAATACTACTCTCTTTGTTATTTCTAAAGCCTTATTCTTTTCTTGTTCATCTTTATAACCAAGATAGACTAAAGGAGTAGTTATTAATTCAAGTAGTTCATTATTATTATAAGGAATAACAATAATAAGTGACTCTTGATAAGTATTTATATCAGCAAGTTCTACTTTACTAGTATTAGCTTTTGTTGATAGTTTAACAAGATTTAAGTAACCAGTATAATCTTTAGCATAACAAAGAATAATCTTATCTTCTATTACCAGTTCAAGTCCAATTACTGGTTTTATCCCTTTTTGCTTACATTTCTTAATAAACTCCATAGTCCCATACATAGTATTATCACAAATAACGGCATAATTATTACCATTTTTGATATTTAAATCGATAATATCATCTACTGATAAAAGACTAGATAATAAAGAATAATAACTTTTTACATATAACATAATGGCTACTCCTTTCTAGGTATTACTATATCATATTTTTGTTCGAAAGACTACTTGTTTTTCGCATTTTTGCCAATAATAATTTGACTTTATCACTTATCTATGGTAAAGTTAATAAGCAGAACGAAGAAATAAAGGAGGAGAAATTATGGCAATTAAAGTTACTAATAAGAAACCTTTAACAGGAAATAAAAGATCACATGCTCTAAATGCTACTAAAATGCAACAAAAACCTAACCTACAAGTTGTAAGATTAGAAGATGGTACTAAGGTTAGAATGAGTGCTCGTGAAATTAGAAATATGCGTAAACAACAAGCAGTTGTTACTGAAGCAGCTTAAAGTTGTTAAAAAAGAGATAAATTTTAGGTTTTATCTCTTTTTATTTTTCTAAATAACCTGCTCCTTTATGAGGTTCTTCAAATAATAAATCGTTAAAGTTTTGTTGTCTTAAAGCTTCATAGATAACAATTGCTACACTATTACTAACATTTAAGGCTCTAACATTACTACTCATTGGTATTCTAAGACAATGTTCTAAATCATCTTTTAATATTTCTTTAGGAATACCAGTAGATTCTTTTCCAAAGATAAAGTACTGATTAGTATTAGTATCACTATAGTCAAAACTAGTATGCGGCTTTCTACCATACCTAGTTAAGTAGTAATAAACACCTTTGTTTTTACTTTTAAATTCTTCAAAATCATTATATTCTTCATAATTTAATTTATCGATATAATTAACACCACTTCTTTTTAAATGATTATCATCAAGGACAAAACCATAAGGTTTAATTAAATGAAGTTTAGTATTAGTAGCTACACAAGTACGCATAATATTACCCGTGTTTTGGGGTATTTCTGGCTCAAATAAAACAATATGATTCATCTTTAAACACCTACCGAGTACTTTCTAATAAATTTAATAGCATCAGTTGTTGTTAATTTTGTAGTATCCGTAGTTCCTAGATAAGATACAATTTTACCATCTTCAAAAGCTAAGAATAATGGAGTATCAGTTATAGTACTATCATCACCATATGTTTGAAAGACACTATTTATATATTCTTCTTTAGCTGTTATATCTTGTAGGTCAATATAAGTAATAGCTGTTTGTAAACCATTTTTTAGCAACTCTTTTTTCAAAGATGAATCAAAACTACGACATTCATTATTATTAGCTACACACATATAAACTACTCCATCAGGATTTTCTAAAACAAAGTGATCAAGCTCAGTAGTTGTTATTTCTGATACAGTATTTCTAAGTACCGGAATAGTACTTTTATAATCCTTATAAGTTTGATACCAGCTGGCAGCATATAATACTAAAGCAATAACTACAACGTAAATAATTGTTAATGTGATATAATTTTTTTTCTTATTTTTTTGAAACATTTCATCCACCTCACTATATTTACATTTTACCATAGTTTTTAAACTTTGAAAATGATTAACTTACTAGCTTTTAATACTTTTGATAAGTTAGACATTTGTTTAGGCAATAAGACCACATAACTATGCACATAAACACTATTTTCAATTAATAAATTTTGTTTTAATATGTCATTTTATCTAGACTAATTAACTCTTTTGTTTTTTATTATATACATAAACTATAAAAGGAAGGTGAAAGTATGAATTATAGAGTAAATAATAATGAAAGAGGTTTTGTTCCTTTTATACTTGGTGGAGCTCTAGGTTACGGAATTGGTACATATGCAAGACCTAATTATCAATTTTATCCAATGTATTATCCACCAGTATATTATCAACCATATCCAATGTATCCTTACTATAGACGTTAAAAAGTTGCCACGAAAGGCAACTTTCTTTTTAAGCTTCCTCTAAGAAGACTATACATCCTTTATATGATTCGTATAAATCTAGTTTACTAGTTACTTCACATGGAGCATGCATACTAAGAACTGGTAAGCCACAGTCAATCACCTCTACATTATAATTAGCTAGAATGTATGCGATTGTTCCACCTCCACCTTGATCTACTTTTCCCATCTCAGTAAACTGATAAGTTATATTATTATTATCAAGGATATTTCTCAAATGAGCAATATATTCAGCATTAGCATCATTACTACCACTCTTACCACCTGATCCTGTATATTTACAAAAAGCAAGTCCTCCTCCTAAATGAGCTTCATTATTTTTATTACTAGCACTCTTATATAAAGGATCTGCTCCTGCTGTTACATCACAAGATAGCATCTTAGAGTTAGATAATACTCTTCTATAGCTACCTTCTTTTTCATCTAATAATAAACAGATATCTGCAATAGTGTTAACAAAGAAGTGGGACTCCATACCAGTTGATCCCATACTACCAATTTCTTCTTTATCAGTAAAGATTACACAAATAGTCTTTTTGGGTTTATCAATTTTTAGAATAGACTCTAAGCAAGCATAAGAACAAGACCTATCATCTTGACCATAACCAATAACCATGCTTCTATCAAGTCCTAAGTCCCTTGCAGAAAAGGCTGGTACTATTTCAAGTTCACTAGAGATGAAATCCTCTTCTAAAATATTATATTTTTCTTTAAGTATAGCTAAAATGTTTTTCTTAACTGCTTCTTTTTCCTCTCCTTTTAAACTTTTACTACCTACTAAAACATCTAAGTCTTCTCCTTCAATAACTAGCGATGCAGTCTTTTTCATCTGATCTTTAGCAAGATGAATCAATAAATCAGTAATTCCTACTACTGGATCACTACTATCCTCGCCAATATTAACATTTATTTTACTACCATCTTTTTTAACGACTACCCCATGAATTGCTAGTGGAATAGTAACCCATTGATATTTTTTAACACCACCATAGTAGTGTGTATCAAGGTAAGCTAAATTACTATCTTCATATAAAGGATGAGGTTTTAAATCAAGTCTTGGCGAATCAATATGAGCTCCTAAGATATTAATACCATTTTTGATGTTTTCATCACCAATTATGAATAGGACTACTGATTTACCACGATTATTAACATAGATTTTATCACCACTTTTTAAACTACTAACATCATCTAAGTTTTGAAAACCAGCCTTACTTGCTTTATTAATGATATAGCTAGCACATTCTCTTTCGGTTTTACAACTAGTAATAAATTCTTTATAACCATCTGCAAATTTCATTAAATTATTAAGTTCACTTTCACTATATTTATCCCAATTATTTTTCATATATATCTATCCTCCATTACTAGTATAACAAAATATCAGAAAAAGTATAAATATTTAATTAACATATTTTGACAAATTAATAGCTTATAGTCATTAACGAAGAGAAAATGACATATTTTGATTATAGGTGATATTCTTTGAAAAAATTCTTATTAATAATTACTATCTTTACTATTTTTTATCCTTTTACGGTACTTGCAACAGATACATCTAAAAGTTCTATTGTTATGGATATAGATAGTGGTAGAATTTTATATGAAAAGAATGCTAATGAGAAAAGACTAATTGCATCTACTACTAAGATAATGACTGCTCTTTTAGCCCTTGAATCTAATAAGCTCGATGATTTAGTAGAAGCTAGGGAAGAAATATTAAAAATGTATGGAACTAGTATTTATCTTAGTCTACATGAAAAGATGAAATTAAGAGACTTAGTCTATGGTTTAATGCTTAGAAGTGGTAATGATGCTGCTGTTGTTATCGCTACATATCTATCGGGTAGTGAAGAAGAGTTTGTCAAAAAGATGAATAAAAAGGCTAAGGCGATTGGTATGGTAAACACTACTTTTCAAAATGCCCATGGACTAGATGAAGAAACTAAAAACTATTCTACCGCCCATGATATGGCTCTTTTATCTAGTTATGTATATAAGAATTTCAAAGAGTATAGAACTATTACTAAGACTTATAAGTATCAAGTACAAACAGAAGAGAAAAGTTATCTTTGGTATAATAGAAATAAACTTTTAAAGCAATATGAGTTTTGTACTGGTGGAAAAAATGGTTATACACCAAGTGCTGGAAAAACACTAGTAACTACTGCTAGTAAAGATAATCTTAATTTAACTATTGTTACCTTAAAAGATGGTGATGAATATAACACTCATAAGGAATTATACGAGTTAATGTTTAATAAATATAAGTATTATAAATTAGTTGATAAAGATAATTTTAATATTGATAATGAAAAGTTAAAAGATAAAGTCTATATAAAGAACAGTTTTACTTATCCATTAACTAATGATGAAAAAGAACATATCAAGATAGATACTAAGGTAGATTCAAGTATCAAAAAAGGTAAAGTTGGGTATATTAGTATTAAACTTTATCAAAAAGAAATTGGTAACATTAAAATTTATCTTAAAGAAACTAAAAAGAACAAGAAAAAACTCTTTAGTTTCCTAAAGAATTAGTTCCTATTTATACTCCATTATCTTCATTTCTAATAGAGAAATTCTAAGTTTTAAGCCATTAACTAATTTATCTATTCTTTGATTAGACATATCTGTCTTAGATTGGTATTTTTCTAACATACTTCTATATTCATCTACTACCCCATCCAACTTAGTAATATCAACTGTAGTAAGATAGTCTCCAATAGAATCTAATATTTCCTCATAGCTTTTCTTAGTATTACTAAAGAATTTTCCTTCTCCACTATTAAAATTCATATTAGTAGTATTTTTATCACACTGCATACTTTGACCAGTATCGAAAATTGGTGTTGTTCTAAGCCATTTCAAAGTATTTACATCACGAATTACTCCAAAATTTTTTAAATGTCTATCTGTATTCATCAACAAATAATCAACTATAAACATATTAGATACAGCTTCTCTTGCATTTAAAATATTATTTTTTTCTAATAGTCCTATATAAAAGTTATAGTCACTTATATTATTTGGCTTTTTCTCTGATGTAAAAATATCATAAGCGGAAATAATTTCTTCGTCTTCACTAATAAAATCATTACATTTAGAAACTAATTTATCATCTAATAAATCAATTTTATAATCACAATAATAAAATCCTAGTCTTTTAGAAATATTAGATGCTAACCATTCATTAAATGGTTCCTCACCACTAAATGTATAAGTTCCCTTCACTAGCACTCTTTTTCCATCTTCGATTATCCAACCTTTTTGCAACATTCCATCTGTTGTATTATTAGGTGATCTTAACTCATCAGCTTTTAAATTATGATTAGTACTAGAACTATCTAAAGCAGCATTCAAATACCCTTGATACTTAAAATCATTAGTAAAGAAATTTATGTCTTTCCATTCTAATTTACTATTTTCCTCCCTTAACCAATATTGATCTGATAGTGATAAAGCATATGACTTATTTAATAGTTCTTCAGTAGTTGATACATTTAATCTTTCAAGTAATCCTTCTAAATCTTTTCTCCATGAAGGTATTCCTCTTCCTCTAAACCAGTTGTTAACTGCTTTTGTAGTATTTAAAGACTTATTTTTACTGGCATTATAAACAGATAATGGTGCATAATCAATATTATAAGTTTCATATATTTTCTCAATTATATGATAATCTAAATTATATTCAACTAACATAACTTTTGTATTTTTATTCATTAATATACATTTCATAAGTTTTTCCTCCAGATATTCGTTTATTAAATTATAACACAATATATATTCTTATTATAGTCATTTTCATTATCAAAAATATATCCATATAGTATCTTAAAAACATTTGTTCGTCAACACTTTTTCCCACTTTTAAGAAAAACTCTTTAGTTTCCTAAAGAATTAAGTCTAATTAAATTAATAGATGGTCTAGCAAATAATCTAAAGTCATAAACATTAATACCTACTCCACTACTAATATAAAATTTAGTATTATTTATCTCATAATAATCATTCTTATATTTTTTAGCACCACTCCTTGTAGTAAGTGAACCAATTAGTGGTAGTCTTACCTCTCCTAGATGAGAGTGTCCAGCAAAAGCAAGATCAACACTATGTCTTGTTAGAACATCATCTATAGAATCAGGTTTATGCATCATCAAAATAGAATAAATATTATCATTTTTTGCCTCACTATTATAGTAACCAAGCAATGTATCTAAGTTTTCACTGTCACTATTTAATCCCATCAAAAGAATAGCATCTTCCTTTTGATATATTAAATCATAGCTATTATCTAAAACAGTAAAACCAACATCTTTTAAAATAAGAGATGACTCTTCAGTATCATTTTCTCCCAAAACAGCATATTTCAAACTACTAGCTGATAACTTTTTCAACTCTTTTATTAATCTTTCTCTCTCTTTTGCAGTTATCTCTTTACCATCTAATAAATCTCCCGTAAAAAGTAATAAATCTGGTTTACTTCTATTTATTAATTTAACAGTTTCACTAACCATCTCATCCGAAACATTATGCAAATCTGAGAAACTAACTATTTTATAACCATGAAATGACTTGGTTATTTTACTACTCTCTACTTTTTCTTCCTTAACAATCATTTTAGTAGTAGCTATCTCTGTTACATACAAAATAAAGAAAAAAGAAGCTACTAGAATGATTATAATTAATAAAACAATTTTTTTAATAACTTTTACTTGTTGCTCTTTCTCTTCATCTTTAATTATTTCTAACTGTTTATCTTTATTTAATTCGCTTCTTTTTTTCACACTAACCATATCCTTTACTAAATTATATCAAGAAAAATTATTTTCGTATATAAATTTTATAGTTTTTCTCACTATATACTAATTTATAATCAGTAAGTTCTTCTTCCTTATAAAACATTACATCACTATCAGATAGTATTAAATAAGTAAACTTATATTTGGCTAGAAAGTCTTTAATTTTTAGATTACCTGTTTGCAAGTTATAGTATTCTTTTAAGATATCTTCTTGTTTATTAATACTTTTCAAAAATATTTCTGGTCGTGGATCTATATAAGTT
>CAVLCG010000005.1:0-28665 GCA_963661445.1 bacterium
TTAACAAGTCTAAATGTAAGTAATTTTGATACCTCAAAAGTAACAGATATGAGTTATATGTTTGATAGTCTTAGCAGTTTAACAAGTCTAAATGTAAGTAATTTTGATACATCACAAGTAACAGATATGGGTGAGATGTTTTTTGAATGTAGAAGTTTAATAAGTTTAGATTTAAGTAGTTTTGATACATCAAAAGTAACAAATATGGGTGGTATGTTTTGGGATTGTAGTAGTTTAACAAGTCTAAATGTAAGTAATTTTGATACATCACAAGTAACAGATATGGGTGGTATGTTTTACGAGTGTAGTAGTTTAACAAGTTTAGATTTAAGTAGTTTTGATACATCACAAGTAACAGATATGGATCGTATGTTTTGTGACTGTTCAAATCTAACAACATTAGATTTAAGAAGTTTTGACACATCTAATGTAACTGCAATATATTCAATGTTTGCAAGTTGTAGCAAACTAACCACTATTAATGTTAGTAGCAAATGGATAATTAGTTCATCTGCCAATAAAACTAATATGTTTTCGAATTGTGGAACAGACCATGTAACTGTTGTATAAAATAATAATTAATAACTAAAAAACTTGGTAAAAGATAATTTATCAAGTTTTTTTCATATATAAGAAAAGTGCGTTTAGATTATTGCTGAAAGAAAGGTGTGTTCATTAACATTTATACGCAAGCGTGAATATAATGTTTGAAGGTTTAAAAATATATATGCAAGACTTAATTTAAAATAAAATTCAGCGAAAAATAATAGGGTGGCGACCATCCGATACTGATTTTTTGAGAACTAATTTAGTTTGGTGAAGCAGAAAAGCCTTACCGTGAGGTAAGGCTGCTGAAAACTTGCTTTCGGTTTTGTTCTAAGAAAAATACTAGCGTTTAGACTAGTACTTAGTTCTTTATATATTTAGCATCTTTTAACTTGGTAACTAATTCTTTGCTACTAACTGCTCCAACTATCTTGTTCATTACTTCTTCACTACCTTTTTTGAAAAAGCAAACAGTTGGTGTTCCTTCTACTTCAGTTATTTCGTAAAGTTTACTTTTTTCTTCCTCTGTTAAGTTAGATAGATTGATTGAATATCCAGTTAGATTGTATTCACCTAGAATATTTCTAAATCTAGGAGAGAATTCTTCACAATGAGAACATCCAGTTTGGATGACTTCTAAGATAAAAGTCTCTTTATTATCTATCTTACTTTGTAATGTGGCAAAGTCAATTTCCTTTACTGTATTTAAATTACTAGAACAGCCAGTTAGAAATAAAATACCAAGAAATACTGTTAAAAGAATAATACCTTTCTTCTTCATTAAACTTACACCTCAGAAACAATTATAACAGTAAAAAATAGTATTTGCAAATGATTTACTTCCAAAAATATTTATGCTATACTTTAGATAGTAAAGAATAGGGGAGTGTTGATTAGATGATTTTAAGAAAACCTTATGCATTTTTGATACAGTACTTTCAAAGAATCCACCTTATATTATTAGGACTTAGTTTTTATATATTTTATAAGACTAGTGCTTTGCGAAGCTTTGTAAGTGAATTTATTAGAACGGAAAGTTATAACACTGATTTAGAGTCTATTAAAGGATATGTCGGATTTCTACCAATCTTTGTTACCCTTGTTTGTCTGGTAGTTTTTCTAATATTAATGGTATTACTAAGACATAAGAAGAAACCTTGGAAAATCTATTTATTACCATTCTTTGATTATATTTTCCTATTAATAGTAATGTTTTATATCAGAAATTTTTTTATGACTTATAATGATATTTCTGATATAACTAGAATAATGGCTGGAAGAGACCTACTATTTATCGCTTATCTTCCTCAGTTTGCAGTTATCCTATTATTAATAATCAGAATGATAGGAATTGATCTTAAGAACTTTGGTTTTCAAAATGATGAAGAGTATCTAGAAATAAAAGAAGAAGATAGAGAAGAGTTTGAAGTTAATTTTGAATTTGATAAAGATAAAATTAAAAGACTATATAATAAACTAGTAAGAAGTCTAAAGTATCTTTATTTAGAACATAAATTTATTATGAATACTATTATTACTATAATAACAGTTATTATAATAGGATATACTTACTACTACTTTGGTATTCTTCATAAAGTCTATAAAGAAGGGGAAACTTTTCAATCTAATTTTTATCAGGTAACAGTAAAAGATAGTTATATAACTAATAGAAAAGATAACGGTGATATAATTGATAAAAAATATTCTTATGTAATAATTAGATTAGCGGTTAAAAACTTAGCTGGTGAAAGAGATATGTATGTTGATAGATTTCATTTAGTTAATAAAAGTAATGAAGGAGAAAGAACTCCACAGTATCAAACTTACTTCTCTACTTATGGTAAAGTATATGATGATTCATCTTTTGATTATAATGAGACTAAAGAGTTTAACCTTATATATAGAGTAGATAAAGATTGGAAAACTAATAAATATATATTATATTATCAAGGATTAGATAATTCATTCTTATTAAGAAAAGTAAGACTTAAATTAAACGATTATCAAAAGCTAACTAAAGGAGAAACAAAAAGTATTAATCAAGAAATGAATATTGGAAAGAAAGATATAACAATTACTAATTATCAGATAGCGGATAGTGCAAACTACTATATTTATAAGTGTGAGACAATAGGATGTTCTGTTATGCAGGATAGTGTATCATCATACAATAACAATATTTTACAAATTGACTATATAAGTGACTACTTTGATTCAAAAACTTTTGTTGACTTTTCAACCAAGTATGCTAAAATTAAATATGAAGATAATAATGGTAAGGCAGGTAGTATAGATTGTGTTGATGCTATAGGAAAAGACTATACAAGTAATTCACTATATTTGAAAGTTCCAACTACATTAAAAGAAGCTAAGAAGATAAATTTAGTTTATACTGTAAATGGGAAAAAATATATTTATCAGTTAAAAAAATAGGAGAGGACTATGAAAAATAAAAAAGTTATTAAAATTATTAGTTTAGTAGTAGCAGTTATTATAGTATTATTTCTTTTATGGGATTATTTATTGTATCCTATTCAAGAATTTAAACATAATGAAAAATTACTAAGTGAAGCTGGAAAAAGATATTTTGAAATTAATAGCCGTAATTTATCAAAAGAAGAAGGCAGGGTTTCTACAGTTTCTCTTGAAGTTCTTATTAAACAGAAATATTTAGATGAATTAAAAATCAAGAAAAGTTATTGCGATATAAAAAATAGCAATGTAAAAATGAAAATTGAAGGTGGAGCTAGTACTTATTATACACATTTACAATGTGGTTCTAGACACAGTAATGTCGATTATACTGGTCCAGTTATTACTTTAAATGGTACTAAGAAAATGACTATTAATAAAGGGGATACTTATACTGAACCTGGAGTGTTATCAGTAAAAGATAAGACTGATGGAGAAATTAAGAAAGATGAAGTTATTATTAAAGGTAGTGTTAATACTAAAAAAGTAGGTACTTACAAAGTAACATATACTGTATCTGATAGTTTGGATAATAAAACAGTTGTTACTAGAAAAGTAGAAGTAATTGAAAGTTTAAGTCATATTTCAAAAGAAGCTACTAAAAGTACTAATGGTTACTATCAGGGAGTTTATCCTGATAACTATATAAGTTTTAATAATATTCTTTTTAGAATTGTAAAGGTAAATAGTGATGATACAGTAACGATTGTAAGTAATAGTCCTTTAGCTAATATAGATTATGATAGTAATAAAAATAGATTTGATGGAAGTTCAATGGATGAATGGTTAAATGATTATTTTTATCCACTACTTAATGATAAAAGTAAGAAATTAATAGTTGAGTCTAAATGGTGTGATGATGTTGTTACTGAATCTAATAAAAATAAAACAACTTGTGATAGGTATAGTGCTAAGAAAAATATTGGTATTTTATCTTTAGAAGATTATAATAATAGTCTTGATAGTAGCAAAGAAAGTTATTTACAGATAATGTCTAGGACTTGGTATAATAACTTTGATAGTAATAATAAAGTATGGTCAGTAAAATCTAATACCACAGAAGCTTATAAAGATAATGTTTTACTAAATATTAAGCCAGCTATAACTCTAGCTAAAGATACAAGAATAACTTCTGGTGAAGGAACAATAGAGTCTCCTTATAGAATAGGAACAGAAAGCTCTGTTAAAAGAAATACTAAAGTTAATAAATTAGATATTGGTACTAAAATTAATTATTCTGGTTACACATTTATAGTAGCAGGAAAAGAAAAAGATGGAACTACAAAAGTAATTATGGATGGTGTTTTGGAAGGAGATACCCTTGATAATTCTCTTATCTCTTATGATACTACTGGTACTAGTAAGATTTATAATCCTAAAGAAAAGGGGAATATTGCTTATCAAATAAATAATAACTTATCAAAATATATTGATACTAACATATTTGTTAAAAAAGAATATAGTGTTCCAATTTATAATAAATCAGTTACTTATAAGGGAAAACATGATAATAAAAAGTATACTGGTAAGTTAATGATACCTTCAGTTTTTGAAGTGTTTAGTGGAGCAGTAAATAATTATTATATACCTTATTGGTTAATAGATGGTTCTTTGGAAGAAGAAAATAAAACTATGATAGATCAAGATGGAACGACTGCATTTTTCTATAGAGAAGCAGGAAGAAAAGCTGGTGTTAAAATAAAGGCTTATATTTCAAAAGATGCTTATGTTAAATCAGGTGACTGCTTAGATACTGAATGTAGAGTAGTTAAATAGAAGTGAGGTAGTATGATGAAAATTAGTAAAGAAAGAAAGTATATTTATTTAATAGTTTTTATCTTTATTATTAGTTTTCTCTTATATTTTGTAAGTATAAGACCGAAAGTTAGTAAATTTAAGTTAGAAGATAAGACTGAAGAAATTAATAAAGCTAAAAAGTATGGTGACAGTGTAATAGGTTGGTTAACGGTTGAAGGAACAAATATAGACTTACCACTTATACAGGTTGTTACAGATACAGATGTAAGTAATAGAGAATATAATTATGCATGGATTTATGCTCATCCGGATGAGAAGAGTAATCATGTTAGTTATGTCTCTCATAATATAAGAAATGTATCAAAAAATCCAATAGTTGGTGATAATACAATGACAGGATTTGAACAACTGTTAAGTTTTATCTATCCATCATTTATAGAAAAAAATCAGTATATTGCTTATACCAACGAACGAGGAGATAAGGCAATGTACAAGATATACGGAGTATCATTAGTTGAAAATGATCAATCAGCATCTTTCACTGATATATATACTAAAAGTGAACAAAAGGAGTATATCACTACTAGTAAAAAAGAAAGTATGTATGATATGGATGTTGATGTTAATGAAGATGATGATTTATTAAGTTTATTAACTTGTACTAGATTCTATGGAGGAGACTCCTATACCTTTAGAGTAGATGCAAGGAAATTAAGAGATAATGAAAAACAAGTATTAACTAAAGTAGTAGTTAATGATAATTATAAAAAAATAGAAAAGAGAATGAAAGAAGGTGGAACAAATGAAGAAGCTTAGTTTAGTGGCAGTTATGGCTATTCTTCTTGTTTGTGTCATATCAAATCCGGTTTGGACAAGAGCAGAAAGTTGTACAACTAGTGATGCTTTTGTATCAAAATATTTTAACTTAGTAAATGGTTTACCTTATACGGAAGAAAATAATATAATTACTTTTCATATTAAGAGTGAATATGCAAAGTATATGGAAATCTATGTAAATGATTCTTTTAGTGAAAGTGGTAGTGAACATGATGGAGCAGTTACTCCTGATGCTAATGGTAATGTTACTCTTGACTTAATAGCTGATAAAAATGCAGGTTATCCTGATACTAATATAAGATTTTACTTTACGGCTGATCCTAGTCTATTTCCAGATACAGCAGCTAATTGTGGAAAAACTTTTCAGCAATATACGTTTACACCAGGTTCTACTGAAGAAGATGAAGAAGATGAAGAATTAGATGCTATCGAAAAAGAACTTGGTACTTTACCAACTACAGGACCTTCAATAGATGACTTAAAAGATTCGTCATTTATCTCAGTAAGTGATCCAACTAAAAGACAAAGTCTATCTTGTAATTATGGTAAAACTGATGGGAAAACAGTAAAAAAATATTCTTATACTGGAGTTTCTTCTAAGACTGATACTTGTACTACTACTTGTCGAGAAGATGTAGTGGTAACACTTGATCCTCCAGTAATTACGCAATCTGGTATGTGCTTTAGTTATGTGGTTGATATTAAAACTAAAACTGTTTGTTCATCTAAATTTTCTGGTACACCACCAACTAAAATATTAGTAAATGCTTGTCAATATAATGTAAACTGTGCTAGTAAGACTGATAAAGCTGGACCAAATGATTCATTTGACAGTTGTGTAAATAGTTGTGATGGTGGTAATTATACTCAATCATGTATTGATAAATGTTATACTAAAGTTTATGGAAATAGTAAAAATTCAACTGCTAAAAAAACAACTAAATCATCTAAAGAGGAAGGTATTACTTATCTTAACAATTTGAAGGGTACTAATTCGTTTGAAGAACCAACTAAATTAGCTTCATTAAAAACTATTAATGTTGGTGTTGCAAATTTAACTTGTTATACTGATGAATATTTAGCAAGCAGTACAAAAAATCTTACTGATGCTCAGTTAACAGAACTAGCAAAAAAAGTTACAGATTCTAAGCAACTTTTGCCAGGTGGATATTATAATTCGAAAGGTACTGATTGGATTTCTACCAAAGGTTTTTACTATTATGACACTAAGGGTGGTACTTGGAAATGGAATACTAGTGGTGGTTGTTCTAGTAAGATAAGTTATCACTACTTTACTGACGAAGATACTACAAAAAGAACTATTAAGGAGCTAAATGGAACCTTTTATTATCCAGGAACTAGTAGAATTCATAAATATAAAGCAGATGGTGATGGATTCTTAAGAAGATCTGGAATTAGTTATGATGGTGGAAATACGTTTATAGATAGTAGATGTGGTGAATTATGTACTATGTCTAAAAGTGTTAATCTAAAAAAGGCCCAGAAGGGTGGGAAATGTCAAACCCTTCCTAAAAAAGGTAATAAACAATATATTGTTACTCAAACTCAAGCTAATAATATCTATAAAGCAGAACTTAAAGCTTACACTAATGCTAAATCTAAGTGTGTAGCTTCTAGTAATTCATGTGTTACTAAAAATAGTAATTATGTAATTAAAACTGATGAAACTAGTAAAAATACTGGTAAGAATTTAGGACAAGAGTATAAATCAACACAAAATGTTAATCAAGCTAAAACCGGTAATAAGAGTAGTTCTGGTGGAAGTTTCCCTAGTATGATAATTAATACTAATGGTGTTTGTGTAACAGGAGAATGTGAAAATAAAAACCAAGAGTATTGTAGTAATCTTGATAAAAATTCTAGTGAATATATAGCATATTGTAAAGATAAGGAATCTTGCAAGAATTCTGGTACACCAGCTTGTAAGAATGGTAATACTTGTTATGATTATCATACAACCTTATCATTCCCTAAGAATTATATTAATGTAAAAACAGGTCAAACAAAAACTGAAATTTCAAAAACTGATTTACCTTTCTATGTGGCTATTGGAAACTCTTATTGTACTAATTTATCAACTAAAGAGGTTAATGTTGATTGGTATAATTATAAAATAGATGATACTAATACGGTGGCAAAACCTTCTAAAATAAATAATTACAATATTACTGGACAAATAAATAAGTATGGTGTTCATAACTGGAACTTTGACTTCTCATGTTTCTTTGCTATTAAAAACCCAACTTCTGGCGATTGTACAGGTGATGAATGTGATGGTAATAAGGAATGTGTTGGTAAAAACTGTAATAGTGATAAAGAGTGTGTTGGTAAAAACTGTAATAGTGATAACGAAGATGTACCAACAGACAATATAACATCTAATGTAAAAGTACGTTCCGTAAATCTATCTAACTTATTCCCTAATCGTAGTGCTAGATTTAACTGGAGTGCTAATGCTAAAAATGTTAATAATAAAAATTATAAAGTTGATCCAGAAACATTAGTTAAGGCGATTGAAGCTACTGGTGATAGTGTTTATGATGAAAATAATGAAAATAAATATCTTGATTATGAAATTAATCTAACAAGAAGTGCTATTAAAACTATTAGAAACTATAATAAAGGAAAAACTTATAACAACTCTGATAATGGTACGGCTGTTAATAGATTAAATGGACAAGGTACTTGGGGTGTTACTGTATATCAAAGTAAATTACTAGATAGTCTTGGTACATCAGTAGTCAAAAAACGTGGTTTACTAGGTTGCAATAACCAGACAAGTAAAGATACTTGTAATGCGGAAGGAGGTAATTAGTAAATGAATAAAGCGATGCTATTAGTTGGTATTATAATGCTTGCTATGTTTACCTTTGGAGTAATTAATATTGCTTCAAGTTATCAAACGGGAAATGAATTAGATTACTATTTATTAAAAGAAACAACAGAAGCAGCTATGATTGATGCAATTGATGTTGGGTACTACAGATTAAGCGGCGGACTATATAGAATGGATAAAGAAAAATTTACAGAAAGTTTTGTGCGTCGCTTTGCCCAAAACGTTTCTGATTCAAGAGATTATGATATTAAGATTTATGATATTAATGAAACTCCACCTAAAGTAACTATAAAGATAGATTCTGATACTTCTGCTAGTTTTAATGGTGATCAGTTAAAACTATCAAATAAAATTAGTAGTGTTATGGAAACAACTTATAAGTCTAATGAATTAACTACTAAGTTAGCTAATGCAGGACAATTAGATTATAGTAAAATAGATGAAGTTTATACTAAAGCATTAAATGCTAGTTAGAATAGAAGGGAAGATGATAATATGAATAATATTGGTGTTGGTTTTAAAAAATTTTTTGCCAATAAAAATACAGTTACAGTGGTAGGTGTTGTTCTAGCAATAATAGTATTATATGTTGGATATAATGCTCGTATTAAAAGTGCAATCAATCCAGTAAGTGTACCATATGCTTTAAAAACAATTGATCCAGGTACGCAAATAACAGAAGATATGATTGGAACTATTGAAATACCTCCTGCTATGTTAAAAGGAGAAGCAATTACTAAAAAAGCCGATGTAGTTGATATGTATTCAGCTATTGATAGTGTTATTCCAGAAGGAAGTTTATTCTATGGAAGAAGTGTAGTTAGTAAAGAAAAATTACCAGGAAGTATAATTCTTGATTATCCTAAAAACTATGTTTTATATAATTTATCTGTTGATATGTCAAGTACTTATAGTAATTCAATTGTTCCAGGTAACTATATTGATATTTATCTAAAAGTTATGAATCATGTTGATAGTAATCAAACTGTAACTGAAGATAATGATAAAATCATGATTGGAAAACTATTAGAAAATGTTAAAGTTTTAGGAGTATATGATAGTAATGGACAAGCAGTTTTTGCTAATACTGAAGAAAATAGAACTCCAGCTCAGGTAATATTTGCTGTACCAGAAGAGTATCATATCTTGCTTCGTAAAGCTTCATACTTAAGAGCATATGACTCAGAGATTATTCCAGTACCTACTAATGAAAGTTTAGAGAAAAATCCTGGAGATGTTAAAATTTCTAATGATGATTTAAAGAACTTCATTAATAGAGTTACTGCTATGACTGAAGCAGATCTTGCTACACAATAATATAGAAAAGAGGAAATAATATGAATGGATCTATTTTTGACAAATTAGACTTTGGAGTGTTAAAACCACTGCTAGATGATGATGATATAACAGATATTTCTTATTCTAATCATGGGCAAGTATGGATTCGTTCTTTAACCTATGGTTCTAAAAGAGTAGAAGTAGCAGGACTTAATGATGCTTTTATGGAGAAACTTGCCTTTCAGTGTTCCAATGTAATGGGAACAACATTCAATAACGCTAAACCATTCTTGGATGCTGAAAGTGCAGAACTTCGTTTAAACTTTGTACATGAGTCAATTGCTACTAATGGAATTGCTGCTGTTATTCGTAAAACACCGGCAAAGATTAGATTATCTAAAGATAAATTATTAGCAGAAGATTATTTTACAGCTAATATACATGATATATTGATAAAATGTGTTGAAGGACATTGTAACATAATAGTAAGTGGTGAAACTGGTTCTGGTAAAACAGAGTTCGTTAAATACTTAGCTAGTCATACTAAAGAGAATGAAAAAATTATTACTATTGAGGATACTTTGGAACTTCACTTAGACAAGATATTTCCACATCGCGATATTGTAGCAATGAAGACTAATAATGTAGCAAGTTATACTGATGTACTTGTTACTTGTATGCGACAAAATCCTAAGTGGATATTACTTTCCGAGGTACGTAGTGCTGAAGCAGTAACAGCTGTTAGAAACTCAATTTCATCAGGACATAATATCTTATCAACAATCCATGCTGATAAAGCTAGTGCTATTCCATATCGTTTATATTCACTTTTGGAAACTGATATTGATGTTGATCAATTCTTAACAACAATTTATCGTTATATTCAGTTAGGTGTACATATTAAAGCCTATTATAGTAAAGAATATGGAAAATTCCATCGTGAAGTTGATGAAGTAGTAGAGTTTTATGTAGATGATAATAATAAACCAATAAGTCGTATTTTGTATCAAAAGACTTTTGGTAAGAAACCAGTACAAAATATGCCTAGTAAACACTTATTAGAATATTTAGAAAATCAAAATATAGATATTAGTAATTTACTTACTAATAGTGATTCTATGAAAAACTTGGATGATGAGTTAGATAGGCTAGATAGTAATAATTCAATTTCATATAAAGAAAATAATTTTAACACTAATACGGTACAAATACAAAAAGATGATATATCTTTACCAAAAATTCCATTTCCAAATGAGGTGTTATAGGAAGGAGGATATGTATGGTACTTTTCTTATTAATTATAATTGGAGTAGCTATAATCCTTTATAGAAATTATAAAGGAGAAAATGTTTCAAAGTATATAACTTCACAAGTAGAAGACATATATAGTAAATTTGCTCCCTATTCCTTTAAAATGGTTAGAGAGAAAGCTAAAGAATTAGGACAAGAATTTACAGTTAAACAATATACTATTCAAATAGTTATTTTAGGTGGCTTTGCTGGAGTAGTGACATACCTATATTTTTATAACTTAATAGTGAGTTTGTTTTATGTAGGGGTAGCTATTTTATCTGTTCCATATCTTGCATATTTACGTTGTAAAAGAATTTATAGTGAATTTGTTTTTGAACAGATCCAAGTTTATACAACTAACGTTATTATGGAATTTGCTACTACTCAATCTTTTGTTAAATCACTAGAAGGAGTAAGAGACTCAGGAGTATTAGAAGATCCTGTTTTAGCAGATGTTAATGTTATGATTGATATGGCTTATGAAAATGGTTCTATAGATGAAGCTCTTGAATATATGAATCAGAAATACCCTTACTATATAGTTAAAAATATGCATCAGTTATTCTTACAAATAACTAAAGAAGGAGCAAGAGATACTGGAGAGAGTTTAGAAAACATGCAGTTAGATATCGATACTTTAGTTGAAAGTGTTTATCGTGATAGAATGGATAGAGCACAGTTTCATAAAAAGTTCTTAAGATATGGTGTTATTCTATATTTACTAGTTATGCTTGTTCAGTATATGTTAGGTAGGGAAAACTATTTATCCTTAATAGATAAGAATTATGTAAGATGGGTATTACATGGAATCATTATCTTCAATGCTTACTTCCTTATTAAAGGAGAAAAATATTATAATGAGAATGTGGGGGTTGAATAGATATGGAAGTAATTATTGTAGCGGTTATTATTATTGGTGTATTATTGTATAATCATACTATTGATAAAGATAAATTTATAAAAGATAATACTAAATACTTTAACCTTTTAAGAGAAGATGATTATAACTTCTTAGTATCTGCTAAGTATGGAGATAAAGCTGATAGTGATGTTTTATTTCAGAAAAGAATTAATATTGGTGTTGTAACTATCTTTGTAGTTTTATTTGTATCCCTTAATTCTATTAGTCTATTAAATGTTTTACTAGCTGTAGTAATTGGGTTTGTCGCTTTTAAATATCCTTATATTGGATTAAAAAGCTATTATAAAAAACATTTGTATCAAATAGATATAATGTTGCCATACTATTTAAAGAGTTTAGAAATATTAATTCAGCATTATACAGTACCAGTAGCTATTGGTAAAAGTATTCCAGATGCTCCTGATATTTTTAAACCAGGTCTTAAAGATATGGTTGAAAAGATTAATGCAGGTGATTCATCTATTCAACCATATATGGATTTTGCTAATGAATATCCAGTAAGAGATTCTATGCGAATGATGCGTTTACTTTATCGTTTAGGAATAGGTGGACAAGAAAGAAAACAAGAAAGACTTTTAATGTTTTCTAAGACAGTGTCTAATTTACAAGCTAAGGCTCGTGAGACTAAATATAAAGAAAGACTTGATTATATGGGAAATCAAACTATGATTATGCTTGTTGTAACGGGTGTTAGTGTTATGGGAATTATTCTAGTTTCTATGATAACAATGATGGCGTAAAAAAAATCAGGATAAAATCGTGTTTACTTAATTTGTGAGGATATTTTTCTCAATTCTTCTATATCAAGGTATAGAAGAATTTTTTTGATTTCATTTTCAAAATCTTGCCCAAGTTTAAATCCTATTAGTTATATAATGGTTTCACTAATTTCAAAATATTTAAAGCTAATTTTCTCAATATATTAAGATTGGACTGTGCAGTCTTATCTGCTGTTCTATTAGCATCTTCTTTAAAAGTTACGTCAAGATGCCAATGAAGATTATTTTCAATTCCTCATTCATCCCTAATAGCTCTACTAAAATCCTTTATATTTGCACATCTTTTTAAAAAACACCATCTTCCATATATTCCCTAGTACACATCCCTCATAATGGCAGTTTTCATAAGCTTTGTTATACAATTCTTTATCACTAAATATTCAACAATATCATTATAAAAATTGTGCTGATTACCTTTTAAGCTCCCACATAGTCTTACAATTGCTGATATAGTTTTTATTTGCGTATTTAGTGCATCAAATGTTGATATTGTATTTGTCAAATCTAATTGTTTTATTAATTCTGGACTTTTCTTTTATAAATTTAGTTGCTATAGTTATGTCTTTTGTTACATTAAAAGCTGTCATTGCATTAACCGGTAGTACTTTTTCCTTTGAATCAAAAGCTTTATTTCTTTTAGAGCCACAACATATTTTACCGTCATAGGCAATAATATCTTTATCTTCTTCTTTTTTATTATCAAACAATTCTTCTAATTCATTAATTTTTTCTATAATTATATTTACACATTCTAATGGTTGATAAGCAATTATAGATACCATATGTAATGTTGTTAGTTAGTTGTTCTAAAAATACTATTGGATTAATATCATTTGTTAAATTACTTATTTGATTTCCTAATATTTCTAATTGTTTTGACTTTCTAGCCATAATATAATCACTACATAATTGTCAGTTTTGTCAGTAAACACGATTTTATTCTGAAAAAAAATAAAAAAATAGTTACAAACTATTAATTATTTGCTATAATTATCTTATACAATAGGAAAGGAGAATGATATAAATGAAAGAGGCAACAGGAGAATTAAATATGACAGTTGTTACCATTGTTTTAATTGGTGTAATTACTACTTTCTTTGCATGGTTTTGGCCTAATGTTATTAAACCAAATATTCAAAATCAATGGAATAATAACTATAATTCTCAGAAAAATGTTAAATAATAAAGAGGTGTTTGTAAATGCGTGATGCGATTGGTGGAGTTTTTTCATTACAAATTATATTAGTTTTTGTTATATTAATTAATGGGTATTTGGCATACTCTGTCAATTATACTCGAGCATTTAGAGTTAAGAATGAGATTATTAATATTGTTGAAGAAAGTGAAGGATTTAGGGAAGGTGGCACTGCTGCTACAAGAATTAGTTCTTTAGTTAAAACAGCTGGTTATGGTCTTTCTTCAATACAACAACAAAATGTTAGAAATAATAATAATGTTGATGGTTGGTATTGTAATGGACAAGATGGTTACTGTATTAAGTGTTATGATAATACTGGTAATAATTCTATTACTTCTGATAATGCAGAATATAGAGGTGTTTATTATGGGGTTAAAACCTATGTAAATATGGATATTCCTATTCTTAACAGAATCTTTACTGGACTTCCAGACTTTTTGGCAGTAAAGGGTGAAACAAAGACAGTTTATGCTAAAAATGGGTGTCAATCAATGAATAGATAGGGAGGGTAGACATGTACGTTATAATTGCAAATGAAGCTAGAGAAATGTTATCCCATCTTGATATTGATGTCATGAAGAGTGTAGAGGGAGTTCATACGGCAGATGAAATTGTTTCAATGTTTAAGAACTTCTTTTATGCTAGAATGATCCTTGATATTACGGCTATCGAAGATTATGATAACATTACTAATATTCAGAAGATATCTATCGGGCTTGATGCTGAAAAACTTATATTAGTATTACCAAATAATGCTATATCTACATCTAGTAGTTATTTATCTAAGATTATTTCTATGGGAATTTATAATTTTACTACTAACTTAGATGGTGTTAAATATTGTTTAGAACATCCTAATAGTTATAAAGATGTAGCTCATATTCAGCAACTTAATAACCTTTCTAGTACAATTAACGAAAAGGTAATGGGTGGTAATCAAATAATTGGTATTCGTAATATTACGGATCATGCTGGTGCTACTACTTTAATTTATATGTTAAAGAAAGAGCTAGAACAGACTTATGGTATGAGTGTTTTAGCACTTGAAATAAATAGACATGATTTTTTATATTTCAATGATAAAAATATGATTTCTACAAAGGATGCAAATTTAATGACAGAGATTGTTAAACATAAAGATGCATCAGTAATTCTTATTGATTTAAATGATTCAGATAATGATGGAGTATGTGGAGATGTTTTATATCTTTTAGAACCATCTAGTATAAAACTTAATAAATTGATGAGAATAAATAGAAAAATATTTGAAGAATTAAGAGGAAAGAAAATAGTATTAAATCAAAGTTTATTAACTAATAAGGATGTAATGGATTTTGAATATGAAGGAAGAACTAAGATTTTCTATAATATTCCTCCATTAAATGATAGAGAGAAAAGTCCTGTAATTTCTGACTTTTTAACAAAACTTGGTCTTTTAAATAAAGAAGAAGTAAAAGATGAAGGTAAGATTTTCGGATTATTCAAACGTTAATAATTGACAAATAATGCTAATTTTTATATTATATTAAGTAAGAAGGAGAAATTGATATGAATTTATTGAGTTTAGTACAAGTATTAGGAAACGTTAGTTCTATTAATGACGAAGCTTGTCATGGTTTATTATTTTTAGTTAAAATTATTCGTAGAGGTGTATTTCCTATTTTACAAATTGGTATTCCAATTATCCTAATTGTTCTTGGAACATTAGATTTAGCAAAAGCAGTTATTGCTTCAGATGAAAAGCAGGTAAAAGAAGCACAAAGCAAACTTATTAAACGTTGTATTTATGCTGTTGCAGTATTCTTTATTGTAACGATTGTAAATGTCATCTTATCAATGGTTGCTACTACTGCAGGAGATGAAGCTACAGGTATTACTGACTGGCGTGATTGTTGGAATGCAGCTGCTAACAATTAATAATATTAAATAGCAAGTATAAATTGCTATTTTTCTTTTTTTTTGATACAATTATTTTGATTAGTCCATTTTTTTGGACTGTACTTGGTGGAGGATTGTATGAAAAAGAAAAGTATATATATTATAGCCTTATTTTTAATATCTTTTGTATTCTTAATGCCTAGTGATGTATTTGCCAAAAAAACTTGTACTTATAGTTTAGATGTTGATTCTTTAGGTTTATCTAATACTTTAAAGTCAGCTAAGTTTGATATTACTGTAAATAATGATGGTACTATAAGTAAAGGAAAAATAAAGTTTGTAAATGTAGATGGCTCTAAAGAGAAAGCTACTCTTACTTCAGGTGTTAATTTGGACGGAACACACACATTAACGTATAAAAAAATGTTTGATAAAAATGGGGCTTTTTATCAAGCTTATAAAAAATTAAATAATTGTCCTTCAATGCAATTTGTTAATCAAGACAGTTATGGCATTTCTGCTATTAATATGGTTTTAAATGGTAATCAGAGTACTATTGATAATGCTAATCAAACAAATACTCCTGATAGTACTGATCCTAACAGTTCAAAACGTACACCTTATTGTGAAAATAGAGAATTGGATATGAGAAATATTTCTAATGGTAAAATTTATTTTTCAACTTATGAAACAAATGGTGTAAAAACCTTTTCTGTTGTGCTTAAGGTAAACGGTGAAAAAGTAGGAAGTGCTGAAAATATTAATTATAAAAATACTGGTAATATTAATTATGGTAGTAATACGTATAATTTCCTTGTTAATCCTTCTGACTACAAAACATATTGGAGTAGTAATTGTTCAACAGCTAAGTTATTTATGAAAGCTGATGGAGGTCATACTAGTACTACTCGAGTTTTTCAATCTACTAAACCATCAGATGTTGAAAATGGTTCTTATAATGCTGCTGAAGCAAAGTATGATACAGGAGAAGCAAAAACTTATACTAATAATGCTACTTTAGATGGATTAAATCAAAAATATGATAACTGTAGCCAATTGATTGATACACAAACAGAAGGTAGTTTTGGCTGGTTGCTTCAAAAATTACTTAATTATATAAAAATTGCTGGACCTATTTTGGTAGTTTTACTTAGTGCACTAGACTTTATTAAAGCTATAGCTTCTAGTGAAGAGGATGCTTTTAAAAAGGCACAATCAAGACTTGTTATTAGGTTAGTAGCTGCTTTAGCATTATTTTTAGTACCAACTTTTGTTGAGTTACTACTTGGTTTAATAAATGGAATAAACGATCCGACTTGTGGTTTAAGATAAAAGGGAGTTGATGTAAATGATAGGAATGTGGGAAAACAGTGAACCTGGAATTATTTATGATGGTTTACGTAGTTTTTGTACTATTTTTGATGGTGTTGCTACTACTTTATTGGGTGCTATTTATAAAGTGTTTTTCTTAGTTGCTAATGCTACCATCGTAAGTGGTGATGTTATTAAAGTGTTCTATTCAAGAGTTCAACTTATTCTAGGAATTTTAATGATATTTAAACTTGCTATGTCAATTTTAAATATTATTATTAATCCGGACAGTGTAAAAGATCAAAAACAGGGTCCAAGTAAAATGGTTATGAGAATTGTTATGGCATTAATTATGTTAACTCTTGTTATACCTATTAATATTCCTAACGCAGCTAGCAATAGTCTTAATGCTTATATTAATGATCACGGGATTTTATTTGGCTTTTTGTATAAAGCTCAAAACTCAGTATTATCAGAAAATATTTTAGCTAAATTAATTTTAGGTACAGCATCTGATAGAACAGCAGATGACATGGATGTTAATAATTTGAGTGATATAGGTAATGCGATGGCATCAACGGTTTTAAAAGTGTTTGTAAGAATTAATGTAGAAGATGATACCGCTCCTCCTTGCGAAAATTCTGATACTTGTGAAAATACTATATGTGCTGCTGAAGTTAACGCATCACATTATGCTGAAGAAAATGTTGATCCACAGGTTATATTGAGTCATATAAACGATTCTTGTGGTAGTGGTTCAAATGAAAGATATGCTTTTGGATACACACCGATTATTGGTGCCTTGGTAATGCTTATTATGACAATTATTATAGCTGGTTTTACAGTTGATATTGCTGTTCGAGCTCTTAAACTTGCTGTTTTAAGAATGATAGCACCAGTTCCAATTATTAGTTATATAAATCCACCTAAACAGGGTGGAGGAGCCTTTGATAATTGGACTAAGTCTTTAATTTCTACTTATGTTGATTTATTTGTTAGACTTGCTATAGTATATTTTGGTTTGTTTATGGTTCAAATAGTAATGAATGGTGGAATGGATATCTTTGGAAGTAATGTACAAAGTTTCACTTTTACCTCGGGTATAGCTTTTATTTTTATAATTTTAGGTATTCTTGTCTTTATGAGACAAGCACCACAATTTATAAAAGATGTCTTGGGTATAAAAGGCAAACCAATGGGCAATGTTGGACTTTCTAGTTTACTTGGAGGTACTGCTATGACTGTTGGCGGAGGAGGCCTTGCTGGTTTTGCATTAGGTGCTATGCAGGGATTTGATACCGCTAATAAGGCTGCTGCTGAAGGAAAGTCTTTTTCCCCATTTCAATCTTGGTCACAGAATAGGGATATGATGGCAAAAATTAGAACTGGTGACAAAGATGCACGTGGTGGTATCCTTGGTGGTTTAATGGATCGCTCATTATATAATGTGCGTGAACGACAGCTTAATATTAAAGGTCTTGGATATAATAATGTCGGAAAAGCTAAAGAAGATAGTAAGAAGCAGGCAGCAGTGGTTGATGCAGCTCAGGTTAGGAGAGATCTTGCTTATGAAAAAGTTAAACAAGCTGGTCTTACAGGTAAACCTGATACTTCATATGAAGAAGCTACTACTGATTTAAACAATTACGTTACTTATGGTCAAAGCCAAGGATGGAGCCAAAGTACTATTGAAAATTCAAGTACATATAAACAATTAAGTAGTAATGTCAGTAATGCAAGAATTTGGGAAGAGTTTGATAGAGCTGATAATATTCTTAAGACTGAACAGGAGAAAGCAAAATCTATGGATAAAAATGTTGATGCTATTTCTAAATCAAGAAGTGCAAGTGGTGTTGATGCTAGGTTGATTGATGAATACGGTGGTTCTGGTTTACGTGGAACAAGATCTGGAGCATACAGAGCCGGTGGAAAAATGGCAAGATTCAATCCACATTCAGCTGGAGAACCTTCTAATCTTGATGATGTTACTAGAGACGGACCACACATAGGCGATCCTAACAATTTTCCACCAGGTGGTGGACCTGGTCATGGTGGTCCTATGGACGGAGGCCCTAGACCTTAATATGAAAAGGAGTGTGACTAGTTAATGAATTATTTAATACCAGCTAATACTAAAAAAGGAGAATTGTTTTTAGGAATATTTAGAGGGTTTGATTTAATACTCTTTGGAGTTGGTATACTTTTAACATTAGTATTGTTAGTTTCTATGCCAATGAATGATACTATGCAGGTGGTACTTGTTATGCTTCCTGCTGGTGTTTGTACTTTTCTAATTATTCCTATTCCTAATTATCATAATATATTGACAATTATCCTAGAGTGTTATGCTTTTTTAACAAATAGACAAAGATATGTGTGGAAGGGTTGGTGTGTAAACGATGGCAAAAAAAATAGGTAGTGCTTATACAGAAGATTGGTTACCAGTTGAATCTATTCAAAATGGTATGATTGTCTGTAGTGATAAAAATAAAGTTACTGGGGTTAAGATAGCTCCTAGAAATATCTTTATCTTGGATGCTCAGGCTCAAGATAATGTCTTGATTAGTTTGAAAAATTTTTATAATATGATTGATTTTGAATTCTGGTTAGTAGTAGCGGATAGACCGGTTGATATATCTGTATATATGTCACAGTTACAACTTTTATATAATGATACACCATCTCCTGCTATTCGTAAGATTATTATGCAAGATATAGAAAAGGGTAATACTTTTATGAATAATAGTATTGTTGATACGGAGTATTACATCTTATTTAAAGATAAGAACCCAGATAATTTGCAAAAGAGAATTAGATTGCTAATAAATGGGTTAGCTAGCTGTGGACTTAATGCTTCACAAGTTAGTAATGACGATTTAAGATTAATTCTAGATAACTTCTTAAATGGAGGTAAAACTACTGAGTTTGGGACGGTGATGCCATTATGAGTATAAGTTTAAAGAGTCAAATAGCTCCTAAGGGACTACATTTTAATCCAAGTGATTTCTTTATTAGTGATAAGTATGCGACTATCTTAACAGTTATTTCTTATCCTAAATATATATCACCTGGTTATTTATCAACACTTACTTCTATGAGTGGTATTAAAATTGTTATTAAACATATACCAGTTCCATTTAGTATGATGTCTAAGATGATTAATAGACAAATAGCAGACTTAAGAGAAAAGTATCGCCAAGAAAAAGATCAGACTGCTAAAGAAAAAATTAGACAAGATGCTGAGAGCTTAGAGTACTTTGTATCAATGCTTGCTTCTAGTCAATCTAAAATTTTTGACTTTCAAATGCATATTATGATTACGGCTGATACTAAAGAAGAACTTGAACTTAAGAAGGTTAATGTTAAGAACTATTTGGATGCGATGGAGTTAAGGGCTATATCTCTTCGTTTTGAACAAGAAAAGGTATTAAAAAGTATTTTACCAATTTTTCCATCACAAGATATTGAACAAAGAGTAGGTACACCAATACCATCTCCAACGATTGCAGCGATGTATCCATTTATCTTTGATAGTATAAAGGATCCTGGTTTATCTGTTTTACTTGGAGTTGATTTCTCTGGTGGTGTTATCTTATTTAATCAATTCTTATACCAAATAAGAAAAGAAAATAATAGAAATAATGCTAATATGATAATACTTGGTACTTCTGGTAGTGGTAAAAGTACGGCTGCTAAATTAGTACTTAGAAGTCATATCAGAAATGGTTGTCAGATAGTGGCAATCGATCCAGAAAACGAACTTGAAGAAATTACAAGAACTTTTGGTGGAGATACAGTTGATATTGGTAAGGGTGGTCAATTTGGTATGATTAATCCCCTTGAAGTTATTATTGATGCTGATGAAGAAGAAATTAAACAAGGACTTGGTTATACTGTTTTAACAAGAACATTGCAATCATTAAAGGCTTTTATGAGGTATTATGATCCATCTATTACAGAAGATGTTCTTACTATGTTTAGTGAGGTAGTACAAGATACATATAAGCGATTTGGTATTGATTTTGATACAGACTTTTCTCATTTTACTAGTAATGATTATCCAACATTTACAGATGTATATGCAACTATTAAAGGACGTATTTTATCAATGCCTGAACAGACGCATGAAAAGGATATCTTACAAAGATTACAATTAAAAGTTAAACCATTAGTAACAGAACTTAAATTCTATTTTGATGGTAAGACTACTATTCGAAAAGATAGTGACTTTATGGTATTTAATATTAAAGAGTTAATGAACTCTGAAGGTAATACTAAGAATGCTTTATTCTTTAATATCTTACGTTTTGCTTGGGGATTATGTCTTGATACTAGTGTAAATACTATTCTAATGGTAGATGAAGCTCACGTATTATTAGGTGCTAATAATGAGTTGGGAGCTGACTTCTTAGCACAAGTACAACGTCGTGCTAGAAAGTATAATACTGGTACAATAATTATTACGCAACAACCAAGTGATTTTTCAGATAGAGCGGTTATTACTCAAGGTAAAGCTATTTTTGATAACTCATCATACTACCTTGTTATGGGGTTAAAGAAACAAGCGGTTGATGATTTATCACTATTAATTGATTTAAATGATAATGAACGAGATAGTATTAAAAGATACTCACAAGGTGAAGCATTGTTTGTCTGTGGAAATAGACGTATGCGAATAAATGTTGTTGTTACCAAAGAAGAGTTAGAATCATTTGGTGACGGCGGAGGATTTTAATATAAGAAGTTAGGTGGTGAAAAAAGATGAACCAGAACGATGGACAAAATAAATTAGGTAACAATAATCCTAATCAAGGTGTGCCAAATAATCAAAATGGTTCATCTTTTAATGTTCCAAAGCATGATGGTCCACGGGCAGGACATTCTAATGGTTCTTTTCAGGATAGTTTAAATAGAAGACCAACAAAGATAGATGATGATAGTCCACGAGCTACTTTTGATAGGGCAAAGGACGTTGCTAAAAACAAAATAGTTAATGCTATTCCTGGTGGTAGACAAGTTAAGAATGCTATGGATATGGGAAAACGAGCTAATGATGCTTTACAAAATATAAGAGCTAAAAGAGGCCCTCAGTTGCCACCTCAGAGCAATAATTTAAAAAGTGATAATAATATTCCTAAAAAAGATAATTCTTCATTAGGTAATGATAATAATATTCCTAAAAAAGATAATTCTTCATTAGGTAATGATAATAACGAGTTTGGGAGTAGACGTCCTTCATTTTTACCAAGAAGGTCTAAGTTTTTAGATAATGATGAAGAAGAAAATGAAGGACAAGATACTAATGAAAATCAAGGCGGTTTATCTGCACTTACTGGTGGTAATAGAGGTGCAAAAGGTGATAGTCTGTCATATTTAGCAAATGGTTTTCTAAAAATGTCTCCAGTTATTAAAGTGGTTTTGTTGGTTGCTGTATCTTTAATTCCTTTGATTATCTTTTTTACGGCTTTATCTCCTTTACTTATTTTTAATAGTACTGGACCGATAGGTATTGCTGATAATAATGAAAACTATAAAACAACAGAAGCTGAAAAAAAATTTCAGGAACGTATTGAAGAAGTTCAAGATGAATATAGTGAAAATGGAAAAAGTTTTGAAGCTAAATATATAGGTGCTGTTTATACCATACTTTCTAATTATGGAAAAGGGTATACTTATAAAAAGATGACCAAATCAAAGATTAGAGAAATAGCAGATTTAATGTTTGACGAAAATAATAGTTTCAGTGAAGATACTTTTAAAGAAAACCTTATAAATAATTATTTTCCTAGTAAAATACCTGGCAAAAGTGAACAAACTTATAAACGATATGTAGATGATATGTTTGATATTTTAAAATATTATGATGATAATAAAAATAAAAGTTCTATTGCTTCATCTGGTACTACAGGAGATGTTTGTACTTATAATATAAAAGGTATGAATACAGAACAATATGGTACTGGAATAAAAAGTAAGACAATAAATGCCACTGATATAAAAGTAAGACTTATGTCAGCAGGTGGTATGTGTGATGGTACTTATGGTCAACCAATTGAGGGTGAAGAATTAGTACCACTTGAAAAGTACATTTTAGGTGTTGCTTATGCTGAAAACGAGAATGCTCCAGAAGAGGCCTTTAAAGCTCAGTTAGTAGTAGCTAGAAGTTTTGTTTTATCAGTTGCTGATGCTTCTGGTAATGCTGGTGGTAAAAAATTAGTAGAGGAAGATGGACAATGGATTTTGCAAATAACTAACTGTGTTACTGATCAAGTATATTGTGATCCAGACCAAGGATGTAGTAAAAATGGGGCTAAAAGTAATCAGTATCTAGTTGTCCATAGTGGAATGAAAGCATCTACTCAATATAAGCCAGCTATGGCTCAAAATGATCCCAGAAGACAATGGGCTAGCGAAGTAGCTGGTAAAGTAACACTTGATAGCTCTGGTAGATTGTATTTACCTAATTTTAGAGGTACTGATCAAAGTGCATGGACTGCAATGGCTAATCAAGGCCTTGATTATACGCAAATAATACTAAAACATTATCCGGGAGTTGCTTCTATTAGTGAAAGTAATTGTACAGATAATTCTAATGGTGATGGTAGTTCTGCTGGAAGCTATGTAGGTTGGAAACAGACTGACTCTAGATGGAAAGATGTTGTCTTAGGTGGTGGAACAGATAGTTCTAGATCAATTGGTAATATCGGTTGTCTTGCTACTAGTATTTCTATGTTAATTGCAAAAAGTGGAGCGATTGATAGTCTACCAACTGGTAATACTTTAAAAGGTAACTTTAATCCGGGTACCTTTGTAGAAGCGATGAATAGAGCTGGTGGATTTACTTCTGGAGGACTTCTAAATTGGGCTAGTGTTGGTAAAGTAGTACCTAACTTTGTTTATGACGAAAACTCTAGACAAACTTTATCTGGTTTATCTCGTGAGGCTAAATTAAAGGCTATTAATAATAAAATTAGTCAGGCTAATACATATTGCGTAGTAGAAGTTAAAGGTGGACAAGGACAACACTGGGTAGCAGTTGATAGTGTTAGTGGTACAAATATTAAAATGTTAGATCCAGGCAGTAAAGCTACTAATTTATGGAAAGAATATGATTATAAGAGAACATCTATAATTCAGTGTTTCAAAAAGAGATAGAAAGGAAGATAAAACATGAAAGAAAAAAGGACTAGATATTATGTATTATTATTTCTCTTAGCTAGTTATTTTGTAGTAATGTTTGTCTTCTTTGTTTATCCACATTTTAAAGATATGCATAATAAGACTTCAATTATTGTAAATACTGATGCTAAATGGTACTATGAGAATGGTAAATGGTATAATATGACTAGAACAAAACAATATAATTGGCAAGCTTTTGATATTTATCAAGATGGAAAATTCTTAGGTAATCATTATCTTCTATATAATGATTGTTGGTATATCTTTGATAAAGATAGAAATCCAGTTAATCAAGAAGGGGTTGATATCTTTGCAATCAAGACTAATCAAAAATATAAATATGGAAACTTTACTTTAGAAGAAGTAAGTGAAAGTGATGAAAAATATATAAGAAAAGTATTAGATGATAATAATATAGTTGCTATGGATTTTACTACTGAGAATGTAATTGATTTTGATTTAGATGGTGATAATAAACAAGAAAAGTTATTTATTATATCTAATGTATTTACTACAGAAAGTCCTAAAGATGTGTTTAATTTTATCTTTATGGTAAAAGATAATAATATTTCTATAATTAAAAAAGATATAGAAACTTATGATAAAATGTTTGATATGTGTCAAGCTTATGTTGCTTATTTAGTCGATTTAACAGGTAATGGTACCTATGAGCTAATTACTGGATGTGGTTATTATAGTGATAAGAAACAGTGTATAGAGATGTATCAGTTAAAAAATAAAAAATATCAAAAAGTAATATCATGTGAAGATAAGTAAAGACATTACTAGGTTTAAGTGTTATAATTTAAATGGTTGAATATTTTCTTGTTTTACGTTATAATATGTTTCAAAAAAAAGAAAGAAGGGTTTTCATGAAATTAAAGTTTCGAGCTGATAAAGATGATTTAATTATATTTGGTGTCTTTGCATTATTCTTATTATATATTATTGCTATTGGAATAGTTAATTTACATACATTAACTACAGAAGGGGTATTTAGTGGTTTTAATCCATTACCTGCTTTTATGCCTGAGTTTTTATGGATGACACTTTTAATCTATGTAGTTGCTTTAATAGGAATGTTTGTTAGTGTTAAATCCTATTTCTTTGAAATGGAAAAGGGATTTGGTATTACTACTGAAAAGAAAGATAAGGGTTATTCTAGATGGGCAAAAGATAAAGAACTTCAGCAAGAATTAAAGATGGTTCCTTTGCAAGCAGAAACAGCTACTGCTGGTGGAGTACCATTAATTCTTAAAGAAAATGAAGCTTGGGTAGATGATGGTGAGTATCATACTTTGGTTATTGGTGCTACTGGTTCTGGTAAAACACAAACAGTAATTAAACCAACTGTTAAGTTACTTGCTAAGAATGGTGAATCTATGATTATTACCGATCCTAAGGGTGAAATTTATGAAAGTACGGCTTCTATGTTACGCGAAAAAGGATATGATGTTCAAGTATTAAACTTTCGTAATCCACAAGCTGGTAGTGGTTGGAACCCTTTAACACTTCCATATCATATGTATAAATCAGGTAATCAAGATAAAGCAATAGAGTTACTTGATGACTTAGCTTTAAATATCTTATATGATTCTTCTAATGCTAATGCTGATCCATTCTGGGAGAAAACAAGTGCTGATTATTTTTCAGGTGTAGTACTTGGTTTATTTGAAGATGCTAAAGAAGAAGAAATTAATCTTAATAGTGTTAGTTTAATGACAACAGTTGGCGAAGAAAAGTTTGGATCTAGTACTTATATCAAAGAATACTTTGATGCTAAAGATCCTGCTAGTGCTGCTTCAATTAATGCTTCTAGTACAATATCTGCTCCAAGTGAAACTAAGGGAAGTATCTTATCAGTATTCAGACAAAAGATAAAACTTTTTGCTTCACGTGAAAACTTATCAGAAATGTTAAGCCATAGTGATATAGATTTAGCAGGCATTGGTAAGAGAAAAACAGCATTATTCATTGTTATTCAAGATGAAAAGACAACATATCATCCTCTCGTAACAATATTACTAAAACAATGTTATGAAACACTAATTGATGTTGCTCAAGCAAATGGGGGAGCTCTTCCAGTTAGAACAAACTTCTTATTAGACGAGTTTGCTAATATGCCTAAACTAAAAGATATGACGACTATGATTACTGCTGCTCGTTCAAGACATATGCGCTTTACTATGATTATTCAAAACTATGCTCAGTTAAATCAAGTATATGGTAAGGAAGAAGCAGAAACTATTCGTGGTAACTGTGGAAATATTATTTATTTAATATCAGCTGAACTTGCTGCTCTTGAAGAAATATCTAAGATGTGTGGTGAGGTTAAAAGTAAAAAAGATGATAAAACAGCCTCAACTCCGCTTGTTACTGTATCAGACTTACAAAGAATGAAACAATTTGAAACTATTATTCTTCGTATGCGTAAACAACCATTTAAAACTAAGATGACACCAGACTTTAAAATTAATTGGGGAAAAACTTATCCTAAGGCAGTCTTTACAGAAAGAGAAAAAGTTCCAGTTCAAACATTTGATATAAAGACATTTGTCAAAGAGCAAAAGAAGAAAAAACTACTTGAAATGATGAATTCTTCAGATATGGGAATGCCTAGTGGAGATGGCGGTATGATGCCACCATTTTTACCACCAAACTTATTTGCTAAGAAAGAACCTTCTCCATTTAATATGGAAAGTAATCAGGCTCCTAGTAAACCACAAATTAATCAAGCTATAGAACCAGTTGCTAAACCAAAACCTGTTGCCCCAAGCTTTGATGTAGATGAATTAGTTAAGAAAATAGATGCTAAAATAGCAGAACTTGAAAAAGAAGAAGCTTTAAATAAAGAAAAAGAAAAAATAAATGAAATGAAAGAGAAAGAAGAGAAATTAAAAGAATCTCCTATAAAAGAAATTACTACTAATAATGACATTAATTTAAATCTTGATGATAATGATAGTGATGATGATTTCTTTGATGATTTCTTTGATGAATAGGTGATAATATGTTTAATAAATTTAGAGATATAGGAAAAAAATTATCAACAGAAGAAAGCCAAGAAAATAAAACTAATCAATCAGTGTCTGCTACTCCGACCTCTGATAAAGAAAAGGCTCGGAAAAAGCTTTTAAAAGTAGTAGGAATTATTTCTGGAATCTTAATATTAATTTTTCTACTGATTTTAATTGGAACGGTAATAGTAGGAAGAAATTATAGTTATGACCAAATAGAACAAATTCTTAAAAATGCAGCTGTTAAATATTATCAAGTTCAAGATGTGTTACTACCTTCTAATGAAGGAGAGAAGAGTGAAGTTGATGCTACTACTTTAGCAAGTGATGATTATAAATTAATGAAACCTCTTTCTAAACTTAAAAAGAATGTTTCATGTACTGGTAAAGTAGTTGTGGAAAAAATAAATAATGAGTATATTTATACCCCATATCTTGATTGTGGTAATTCATATAAGACAGAAGAATTATATAAAGCAGTAACTAGTAAAAATAAAACAGTTACTAGTGGTAATGGTTTATATGAAATGAATGGTGAATATGTCTTTAGAGGAGATAAAGTAAATAATTATGTTAAACTATCTAAGGGATTATTTAGAATTGTAAAAATAACTAGTGATAATAAAATACTATTAATACCTGAATTTGAAGAATACTACTCTGCTGTATGGGATGATAGATATAATTTAGATATGGGTTATAGTTCTGGTATTAATTCATATCGTCCTAGTAGAATGAGGGATATGCTTGCAAGTATCTATGCTGATAAGTTGAAGTATTTCAGTTTATTAACAGATAGTGATCGTCAAAAATTAACTACCTTTTCATTCTGTATTGGTAAAAGAAGTGCTGAAGAAGAAAATAATACGGGAACAGTAGAGTGTGCTGATTCTTTAGATAACCAAATGATTGGTTTATTAACAGCCTCTGATTATATTAATGCTTCAATTGATGTTAATTGTAAAAATACAACATCTAAGTCTTGTCAAAATTATAATTATTTGAAGGTGAAAAATACTGCTTGGTGGTTAGGAACAGCTTCTAGTTTTGATACTAATGATGTGTATTATGTAAATGGAAACGGTTATTTATTATATTCTAATGCTTCTAGTCTTAATATAATTAGACCAACTATTATGTTAAATAATAATGTAATGATAAGAAGTGGAAAAGGTACAGAAAGTGATCCATTCATTTTAAAATAATACTTATTGAAAGTCATATTTAGTTATGGCTTTTTTTAGTACGAGAAAAGTTAAAATATTAAGAAATTGTTCTTTAATTGTAGTAATAGATAAGTATCTATGATATAAAATAATTGAAAATTTTTTTGTTAGATG
>CAVLCG010000006.1:0-25824 GCA_963661445.1 bacterium
ATTCATCTTTTTCTTTCACTCCTTCTTTTACTTACACTAAAAAAACAAGATAAGATTATCCTATCCTGTTATTACTGCGTGATAAAAAGAGATGATTAAACCATATAAAATGCCCCCCCCATGTTAACTGATTGTAAACTTGACATATTGGTTGACATATACACGGTTAATCACCTCTTTCTTATTTGTTGTTTGTTGATTTACGAATTAAAATGTACAGCTTTAATTCCCTATCCTAAATTAATTCTATCAAACAATTAAAAATTATTCAAATATTATTTAAGTAAAGATTCTATTTTTAACGATATTTCTTCTTTAGTAAAACCATAGAAGGAATTAACTTCTTCCGTCTTACCACTAGATCCAAACTTATCAAGTGTAAATAAGTAACTATCTTTATAGACAAAGGAGTACCAAGAATAACTCGATCCTTTTTCAATAACAAATTTCTTTACTCCTAAAGGTAGTAATTCTTCTTTTTCTTCATTTGTCAAATTATTATATCTTTCAATTGATGGCATACTAACTACTCTTAAGTCATAACCTTTTTCTTTTAATAATTGCATAACCTCAAGAGCTAAAGTCACTTCTTCGCCAGTGGCAATAATAACACCATCTAGTTTTCGCTCTTCATTATGAACAATATAAGCTCCTTTACTAGTAGCAGAAATAGAAGTTGATTCTAATATCTTAATAGAATTTCTACCAATAATTAATGAACTAGGATTATTATTTTCATAAATAGTCTTAAATGATCCAATTACTTCATTAGAATCAGCTGGTCTAAACACTTCCATATTAGGAATAGCTCTTAAACTAACTAATTGTTCTACTGGTTGATGAGTTGGTCCATCCTGCCCTATTGAGATAGAGTCATGCGTAAATACATAAGTAACAGGAAGATTCATAAGGGCTGTTAATCTAAGAGCTGGTTTTAAGTAGTCACTAAAACTTAAGAAAGTTGAGACAAAAGGACGATAGCCTGCAAGAGCAAGACCATTAGCAATAGATGCCATAGCATGTTCTCTTACTCCAAAGTTAATATTTCTACCAATATAATTATCTTTAGTAAATGGTGTTAATTCATTTAAATATATCTTAGTAGAAGATGATGTATCAGCATTGCCTCCTATTATTAAAGGACTAATTAAGGAGTAAGAATTAAGTACTTTCTTAACACTTATTCTAAGTAATTCTTCATTATCATCTGGTTTTGTATAATCAAGAGTTGTTAATTTAATGGACTTATCCGGATTAATTAACTTATTTAAGATACTCTTCTCTTCTTCATCAAGCATTTCTTTTCTCTCATTAAAGTTAGTTACTAAATCTTTATTTCTTTCTTTTATATAACCTCTAAACTCTTCTACTGCTTCATTACTAATAGTAAAAGGAATATCACGAACACCAAGAATAGTTTTTATCTTAGATACTTCTTCTTTATCAAAACAACCAGAATGACTCTTATTACTACCAGCCAGACTAGAGTCTTTACCAATCGTAGTAGCTACTTGAATGATGGTTGGCTTATCTGCTTCTTTTGCTTTTATAATAGCATTATCTATATCAGATGAATCATCACTTGTTGTTAAAACATTCCAGTGCATACTTTCAAATCTTAAAGTAATATCTTCATCAAAGACATTATCTATCTTGCCATCCATGGTTACTTTATTAGAGTCATAAAGTACTATTAAATTATCTAGTTTTAAACTTCCAGCAAGAGAGGCTGCCTCATAGCTAACCCCTTCCATCAAATCACCATCACCACATAAACAGTAAATATTATAATCAATTACTTTTTCTTTTCTATTGATTAAAGCTTCTGTATGTTTTTCAGCAATGGCATAACCAACAGCCGTAGCAAAGCCTTGACCTAAAGGTCCAGTTGTCACTTCAACTCCTGGTGTTTTTTTATACTCAGGATGTCCTGGTGTCTTAGAATTTAATCTTCTAAAAGCCTTTAAATCATCAAGCGATAAATCATATCCAGCAAAATAAAGAATGGAATAAAGTAAGCTAGAACCATGTCCTGAACTCATTATAAATCTATCACGATTATAAAAGTCCGGATCAGCAGTATCAAACTTCAAATGATTTAAATACAAAGTATAAAGAATAGGAGTAGCTCCTAAAACTATACCCGGATGTCCGCTTCCCGCTTCTTCTATCATATCAAGACCAAGGGCCTTAATCTCACTAATTATTTTTTCTTCTATTTTCTTAGGTAACATTATAAGTCATCCTTCTTTCCTCTAAACAAATCTAATAATAGATGTTTTTTATATCTAGACATCTTCTCAAGATAATATCCATTATCAAATTTAATTATATCTTTTTTAAAATCGACAGAAGTAACCCTATCTAAGTTTATAATACAATTTCTATATACTTGAAAGAATCTTCCATCTAATTGTTCCTTAATCTGACTTAGACTAAGTGGTACTTCATATTCACCATGAGAAGCATAGACAGTACAAATCTTACTATCTGGTTCTCTTATTATATAATATATATACTTAAGTTCTATTTTTGAATATACCCTTTTTCTTTGATATGTTAGACATCTATCTTTACCCCGATAACTTTTCATAACAATATCTAATACTTCATGCATTTTTTTAGTACAACTATCAAGTTTACTAATAAAGTCTAACACAAATAATCTATTAGTTATTATTTCATAACGATATTCACTAAAGGAAGAAACTATTATGATAATAGAATTCCAATCTTCTAACATCTCTCTTATGTATCTAGCCGCATCTATTCCAGAACCATAATTAGTTTTAATGTCTAGGAAATACACTTTAAAACCAATTTCTTTTTTGGCTAATTCTTCAAACTCCTTATCATAACCAGCAAATGTATAGATTTTATAATCCATATCAGTATTCATCATATAGTCATCTATCTGTTTTTTCATTCCCTGTCTAAAAAATTGATCATCATCACATACAATAAAATTTAACATAGTGCCTCCCTTAATTTATTTTATCAAATTGAAAGGATAAAGTCTATATTATGATTTTCTGATATCACTTATAGCTTGAGGAATAAATTTTATTGTATCACTTGCTATATACGATATATCACTTGTTGTATTTAAAGCAAGAAAAGCTGAATATCCAGCTAGAAAACTAGCAGTAGCTACTAATTTAGGCGATACTTCATTATAGCTAACAAGACCAGTTAATATGCCTGATAGGACATCACCACTGCCTGCAGTAGCCATACCAGCATGACCTTCATTTACAAAGTAAGTGTAATCACCATCTGTTACGATAGTAGTAGTCCCTTTCAAAAGTAGAATTACTTTATATTTTTTAGTAAAAGAAATAGCAAGTTCTACTGGATTTTCTAATACTTCTTTAACAGTCTTATCAATTAGTCTTGCAAACTCTTTAGGATGTGGTGTTAAAATAACTTCACATTTTTTATTTAATAGTAAAGACTTATCAAGCATTACTAATCCAGAAGCATCTATTATTAATGGTGTTTTACTATTAGTAAGCAAGTAATCTAGAATCTTTTTATTCCACTCACTAATATCAAGACCGGGTCCAAATAAAGTAGCTGTACTATCATTAATAATAGTATTTAACTGTTCTATATCATCAAGGCACATTAAAGTACTCTCTAAAAGATAAGGAGCTACTATATCTGTTAATTTCTTATCAACAACTAAAGTTGCTCTTCCCGTACCAGCAAGTAAACTAGTTAAAGATAGGTTAGCTAGCTTAATCGCTCCGCTATAAGAGATACTACCACCAATTAAATAACTCTTACCATAACTACCTTTATTAGAGAAGTTTAGTCTTTCAGGAAAATATTCTTTTATATCCGTCATTTCCAAAAGATTAATATTAGATAAAGTATCTTTATCCTTATATAATATTAATTTACCGATATAATCTTTTGCCATATTTAGAAAATGACCTGGTTGATAAGCTTGATAAACAATTGTTTCTTTTGATTTTAATATATCTACCCCAAGTCCATTAATGTTAGATAGTGAAGCATTAATATCAATACTTACTGTTCTATCAAGTTTATTTAATCTCTCGATAGTATCTTTATCTAGATATTTACTACTACCTAGAAAATCAAAGATATAGTCAAACTCTTCTATCTTTATATTATTATTATAAACAGTAAGATTAGAAAATTCCCTCTTAAAGATATCTAAATAGTCAATTTTTTCTTCACTTATCAGTAATAGTGGTTTATTTATTCTTCTTTCTTGGTGATAATATTTTAATAGTTTTTCTAATTCTTCTTTACTTAAGATATTATTCTTTATAATTATACTTAACATATGCCACCTCTATTTATATAGTATATCTAAATCTACTAAAGTATCTATCCCTTCTACTTTACCTCTATCAGTTTTCTGCCAAACATTATAGTCTTTTTGATAAGTAGTAGTATCTGTATAATGAGCTAACCAAGTTGCATAGTCATTATTAGTAAAAACATTTTCTAAATAGTATTTACTACCATATAACATTCCTTGATAATTTTCTTTTTCGATAGTAGTAAGGAAGGTTGATGCCACTTCTTCTAGATGATAAAAGGATAGATTAAACTCCTGATAGATAGAAAAGTTTTCCCAATCAAAGACAACTGGTAAAGCTAAGTCATTTCCATCTAATTCTTTTAAGACAAACTCAGCTTCTTTCTTAGCATCCTTCTTATCCTTAGCATAAGAATAGAAATAAACGCCTGTTTTAATACCTACTTTCTTAAAGCCTTCTAGATTTCTTTTAAATTTAGGATCAAGGACAAACTCACCATCAATACCCCGTCTTGTACCTATTCTAATGAAAGCAAACTCAACACCTGCTTCTTTTACTTTATCATAATCAACATCACCCTGCCACTTAGATACATCTATACCAATTAACGTATTATCAGTCTTATTCTCATTATAAAAATCTTTAAAATCAATTATCTCTTTATTACTAGGTGCTTGATAATCACTCTTTTCTCTTACTGTAATAGTAAAGTCGCTTCTTGTAACATTGCCACTAGAATCTATCGCTTCATAAACTAATGGATAATCTCCTAGTGTATTAAAGTCATAGTTACCTACTACTTGACAAGTAGGCTTATCATCATAGTTATCACCACAAAATACTTCTTTAGCAAAGTCTTCAGTAGAACCTAAATCAACATAGTATAAACTACTTAAAGAGATAACTGGTGGAGTTGTATCTACTACTTCATAAGTAAATGTGTAGCTAGCTAGACGATTATCATCATTCTTATAGTTAATAGTATAAGAATGTTTCCCTACTTTTTTAGTATCTAATTCTCTATTTTTAAAAGTACCATTGATTGACTTAATAACACTATCTAGTTCTACCTTGCTATAAACTTCAAAAATCAAATCATCACTTAAACTTACTTCTACTTTGACTTTTTGATTAGCCAGAAAGACAATACTAATAACTAGTAAACTTGCTACTAAGAAAAGGACTATTATTGATTTTCGCATTCGTCAGTTTTCATCTCCTCTTTTAATCTATATAAGAAGTTTAAAGCATCCATTGGACTCATCTCTAACGGATTAATCGCTTTTATTTTTTCTAGATATCTATCATCTTTATTAATCTCTTCTTCTTTTTCTAGATCAAACAAACTAGTCTGGGTATAAATAGTTTCTCTCTTTTCTTGATTTTCATACACTTCAAGTATTTCTTCTGCTCGTTTTATTAAAGATTTAGGAAGATTTGCTAAACTCGCCACATTAATACCATAACTCTTATCAACTGATCCACTTTTTATCTTATGAAGGAAAGTTAGTTTACCATCTTCTTCAATCGCTGATACATGGACATTCTTTAAATGAGATAAATTACTAGATAATAAGGTTAATTCATGATAGTGTGTAGAAAATAATGTCTTAGCCCCAATATTATCATGGATATATTCAAGTATCGCTTGAGCAAGACTCATTCCATCATATGTAGCAGTACCTCGTCCTAACTCATCAAATAAGATTAAACTGTTTTTAGTAGCTCTTGATATTGCCATATTAGCTTCTTTCATCTCGACCATGAAAGTACTTTCGCCACTAACCAAATCATCACTAGCCCCTATTCTTGTAAAGATTTTATCAAATATAGGTATAATACAACTCTTAGCTGGTACAAAAGATCCTATCTGAGCCATAATAACAGTAATAGCAAGTTGACGCATATAAGTAGATTTACCAGCCATATTAGGTCCTGTAATAAGTAAGATAGAAGTATCTTGATCCATCATAATATCATTAGCAACATACTTTTCATTCTTCTTAGCCATCACCTCTTCTACTACCGGATGACGACTTTCTACTATCTTTATTTCATTCTTATTACTTAAAACAGGTTTTACAAAATGATAAGTATCTGCTACAAACGATAAAGAAGAAAGCATATCAATCTCTGCTAAAATACTAGCACATTTCTGCAAGGGAATAACATATCTTTTAACTACTTCTCTTATTTGCATAAATAATTGATACTCTAAATTAATTATTTTCTCTTCTGCTCCTAAGATAATACTTTCTTTCTCTTTTAATTCTTTAGTAGTAAATCTTTCACAATTAGATAGTGTTTGTCTTCTATCATACCCAAATTCTTCTTTTACTAAGTTACACTGTCCTTTACTTATCTCAATATAGTAACCAAAGACTTTATTATAACCAACCTTTAAATTCTTAATACCAGTTCTTTCTTTCTCTTTCTGTTCAAGTTCTAGCAAGAAGTCTTTACTACCACTTGATAAGTCTCTTAACTCATCTAACTCACTATTATAACCTTTCTTTATCAAGTTACCCTCTTTTAAAGATATTGGTGGTTCTTCATTTAAACTACTATCAAATAATTCTACTAACTCATCAAAAGTAGCTAATTCTTTATCATACTTTATCTCTTCTAGTATTTTCTTTACAGTAGGTAGTGCTTTTAAACTAGAATTTAGCTGTAATAAATCTCTAGCATTTAAATTACCATAACAAACTCTTCCGATAAGTCTTTCAATATCATAAACTTGATTCAGACTTTTCTTTAAATCATCTCTTAAGATAAACTCTGTTTGTAATACTTCTATATAGTGATATCTTCTCTCTAATTCTTTTCTATCTATCAAAGGAAACTCTAGATTCTTTCTTAGAAGTCTACTACCCATAGCAGTTTGATTCTTATCAAGTAACCACAAAAGACTATAAGTTTTCTCTCTTAATCTTAAAGTCTCTGTTAATTCAAGATTTCTCTTAGTATGTTCATCTAATAATAAATGGGCATTAACAAGTTCTACTTTAGCTTCCTGTAAATGTGATAAATCTCCTTTTTTAGTATCTACTATATAAGCAAGTAAATGTTTAATGCCTTGTTCTTTCCTTAAGTCTTTTAAATTCTTATAAATATAGTTATACTTTTCTTCTTCATTATAGATATTATAGATAGTAACATTTAACTGATAAGTCTTTCTAAGGGTATTAATAAAATTTCGATCTATCTCATCACTTACAATAATCTCTCCAAAACCATGTCTTATAATCTCTTGTAATAATTCTTGTAAACTATCATTTAAAACTGTAACATATATCTCTCCTGTTGATATATCAGCATAACTTAAAGTATAAGAATTAGCTGTATAAGTAATTGAGGCTAAAAAGTTATTCTTAGTATCATCTATTGAACCATCTAGTCTAGTTCCTCTAGTTACTATTTGAATAACTTCTCTTTTAACCATATCTTTAGTAAGTTTAGGATCTTCTACTTGTTCAACAATAGCTACTTTATAACCCATATCAACTAACTTATCAAGATATCCTTCATAAGCTTTAAAAGGTATTCCACACATTGGTACTCTCTCTTCTAGTCCAGCTTGTTTCCCAGTCAAAGTTAATTCTAACACTTTAGATGCTAAAATAGCATCATCAAAAAACATTTCATAAAAGTCTCCTAAGCGAAAAAAAATAATCGCATCAGGATTTTCATCTTTAATATTCATCCACTGTAACATTACAGGACTTAGTTTAGTTCTATCTACTTCGTTTCTTAACATAATTTCACTTCCAACTTCTAACACCATCTATTATAGCTAAAATTTTGTTTTTGAACAAGAAAATTCGTGATAAAATAAGTACTGAAGGAGGATGCATCATGAATATGGAACCGTTAGCAAAGAAACTAGAGCCTAAGTCTTTAGATGATGTTTTAGGACAAAAACATTTAATTGGAAAAGGAGCAATTTTAAGAAACTTAGTAGAAAAAAAGAAGCTAGTTTCGATGATTTTATATGGCAAACCTGGTATTGGAAAAACCTCTATCGCCAGATCTATTGTCAATGATTTAGATATGCCTTATCGTTTTTTAAATGCTACTATTAATAATAAGAAAGATTTTGATATGGTAGTAGAAGAAGCAAAAATTTATAATGGTATGATTCTTATCATGGATGAAATACATCGTCTTAATAAAGATAAACAAGATTTACTACTACCCCAATTAGAAAGTGGTTTAATAACACTTATTGGAATGACTACCTCTAATCCCTATCATGCTATTAATCCAGCTATTAGAAGTAGATGTCAATTATTTGAACTTAAAGAATTAGAAACTACTGATATTATTGAAGGATTAAATAAAGCGGTTAAATCAGCTTATCTTGAAGGTATAACCATCGATGATGAGACTATTAATTATATTGCCAATCTAGCTGGAAGCGATCTTCGCTATGCTTATAATCTTTTAGAGATTGCCTTCTATGCTAGTAATAATCAAAAAGTAGATATTAATCTAGTAAAGCAAATAAACTCTAAGCCTGTTTTCTTTAGTGATAAGAATGGTGATGGCCACTACGATGTGTTATCAGCTTTTCAAAAGTCAATTAGAGGAAGCGATGTTGATGCTAGTCTACATTATCTAGCAAGATTAATAGTCGAAGAAGACTTAGATAGTATTTATAGAAGAATGAGTGTTATCGCTTATGAAGATATTGGACTAGCTAACCCTAGTATTGGGCCAAAAGTAACAGCAGCTATCGAAGCAGCAGAGAGAATTGGGCTACCTGAAGCAAGAATACCTCTTGGAACTATTGTTGTAGAAATGGCCCTATCACCAAAAAGCAATACCGCTCACCTAGCCTTAGATGAAGCAATTGATGATATCACTAAAGGTAATACTGGTAATGTACCTAATCATATAAAAACTGATTCTAAAGAGTATTTATATCCCCATGATTATCCTAATTCTTATGTTTATCAAGAGTATCTTCCTAAAAAGCTTAAAGGAAAGAAATATTATCATCCAAAAACCACTGGCTATGAAAAAAATATAAAGAGTTACTATGATTTCATTGAAACAATGAAAAAGAAGGCTAACAACTAGTCTTCTTAATTATATATATTTAAAAATAAACGTCTAACAAGATTAATCCTATGATTGTTAAATATCCTCTTCATCCAACATTTCTTCTATATTTTTAGTATCTGTTATCTTTTTCCAACCAGATGAAGTAATACCAGGTTCAATTACAATTCTATTAACCAGTTCTTCTAATAAAGAGGTACCATCTTTTGGAACATTAAATGTTGCAGTTATTCTTATTCTATCATCATCTAAGTCAGTTGTATCAATACTAATTAAGCTAGCATCTGTCTTATTAGTGCTTTGACTAATTAAAGTTCTAATTAAAAATTCTTGCTCTTCACTACATACTACTTTTAATCTATATTTATCAAACTGCATCTTTTCAATATGTTTTAAGTTTAGTTTACGAGTTATATTTCTTAAGACAACATTAGCTAATAAAATAAATAAAGTTCCCACTAAAGCTTCTAGAAGAAAACCTGCTGCACATAAAGTACCAATAGCTGCATCACACCATAAGGTAGCAGCCGTATCTAGCCCTTTGATATTACCTTTATCTTTTAAAATAACCCCAGCTCCTAGAAAACCAATACCTGATACTACCTGGGCTGCTATTCTTGATACATCTTTAGCATTAGTAAGTAGGGAAAAACTTACAAATAGAAATGAGCCCAAACAAACTAATACATTAGTTCTTAGTCCAATCACTCTTCTTCGCCATTGTCTTTCAAGTCCAATAGCAAAACCAAGAGCAAAGGTAACTATTATTCTTAATAAAAAATCTTGATAAATCATAAATATCCAACTCCTATTCTAAATAAATATTATCAAATCTATTATTCATTGTCAAAATAGTTTATAACTCTTCTACTTTCTTAATGGAATTAGCAAGATACATAAAAGGTGTATCTAAAAGAGCTATTAACCATTTAAATATCAACATAGATAGACCAAGTGACAGTAAATCTTTTACTGACATAGTATTAAAGAAACTTATCGTACAGAAGAGAAAAGTATCTATTATTTGACTTATAAATGTACTTAAATTATTACTAATAAAAATCTTATTGTATCTATTTTTAAAATAACTATATAAATAAGCATCACAACTACTACTAATATAGTAAGCTAGAAGACTAGCAATAGTTATTCTTGGCATATAATTGAAAATCGTTAGGAAAGCTTCATTCGAATTATCAATACTACTAGGAGTGTAAGATAAAAACAGTTTCATAGAAATAGTAAAGATAATCATCATTAGAAAACTAAATCTAATAGCCTTTTTACAAGATTCTTTTCCATACTTTTCACTTAATATATCAGTTATTAAAAAGATTGATCCATAACTAATATTTCCTAAAGATACCGTTACTCCATAAAAATCAATCAGTTTAATAGTTTCTATATTAGAAATAATTACCGAAACTGACATAAAGATATATAATCCCACTCTACCAAATTTTTTATAAATTAATACAGTAAGAGAAAATGTAAGTAGTAAATATACTATTGATATAACTAAATTATTCATTTCCTTTTAAATTTTCCTGCATTAGTCTTTCTACTTCTTCATATAACTTCTTATTAGCATCTTCTAAATCCATATCTCCTACTTTAAAAGGAGTACCATATCTAATAGTTAAGTTTTTACTTCTAAATTTATAGTCTCCAGTAAGTCCAAAAGGGATGATAGTAGCATTAGTCTTTTTAGCCATTGATACTGTTCCAAACTTAAATGGTAATAGGAAAACATCTTTTGTTTTATTTCTAGTTCCTTCTGGAAATAGTCCTATTGCTCCTCCATTATTTAATACTTTTAAAGCTTTATCAGTTGCATTGTGATCTTTTATACTTCTATCAACCGGAATACAACCGACTAGTTTGAAAAACCAAGCCATTTTACCATCAAAGTATTCTTTCTTAGCCATATAGTGTATTACTCTTTTAGTAGCCATTATTGTTAGACATTGATCATAAACATGTTTATGATTACCTACTATTAAGATAGGACCATCTTTAGGAATCACTTCTTTATTAATTATCTTTGGATTATAATAAAGTCTAAATAATACTCGCATAATAGGTGTTAATAATAAATAGCCTTTCTCTCCTTTAAATCTTTTCTTTCCCACGTTCTTCTCTCCTTAGTTTATTATTTTCTTCTTGTAGTTTTCTAAAGTCAACTTTACCTACCATTGTTCTAGGTAGTGACTTTCTAAACTCATATTCATATACTTTGGCATATCTTGGTAAGTTTTTATTACAAAGTTCTTTTAATTCTTTAACTAACTCTTCAGTTTCTCTATATCCTTTATTTAAAACAATAAATGCTTTAGGTACTTCTTGCTTATAAGGGTGAGGAATACCTACTACACTAGATAACATAACAGCTGGATGTTTCTCTAATACTTCCTCTATTTGTACTGGATAGACATTATAACCGGATGTTACTATCAACCTTTTCAAACGACCAGTATACTTTATAAAACCATTTTTATCCATTACTCCTAAGTCACCAGAATGAAGCCAAACATTACCATCATCATGAATATGAAGAGCTCCATTAGTCTCTTTTTCGTTATTATAGTATCCTAGCATGACATTAGGTCCACTGATACAGATTTCTCCTTCACTGCCATATGGTACTTCAATATCTGACTCATTAAATATACCAATATAACAACCTGGGAAAGGAATACCAATTGAACCATATTCTAAGATATTTTTAAAGCCTAGACAAACCGCTGCTAAACATTCACTCATTCCATAGCCTTGGACAATTCTAGTATTAGATCCGTGATCATTTAAATATTTATTAATCTTTTTTTCCAAACTAAGGCTTAAAGTGTCACCACCAGATATAATATATTTTATATAATTAAGTTTAATTCTATCTTGTCTTTCACTCTTCATCATCGCTTCAAACAAAGTAGGAACACCAATTACAAACTCTGGTTTATATTTCATTAAAATCTTATCAAATTCTTGGGCTTTAAACTGGGGAATTAAGATACATTCTGCTCCCACACATAGTGGTGTATAGACACAAACACCTAAACCAAAGCCATGAAAAATTGGCATTATTGATAAACACTTATCCCCTACTTCTAACTCATCAAAGACAATCTTAGACTGTTCAGTTAGAGCGATAAAGTTACCGTTTGATAAAACAATCGCTTTAGGACTACCAGTTGATCCCCCACTATGAAGCATAACCGCTGGAGAGTTTTTCCTACCTAGAAAATGGTAATCACTCTTATAATCCTTGCCACTATTCATAAACTGATTCCAATAAACATATTTACTATTATTCTTAGGTAATTTAGTTTTTAAACCTATCGATAGATTATAGCCAGCTTTAGTTAAAAATGGCATCGAGTCACTTGGTCTTACTAGTATTATCTTATAAACATCAGTCTCTTCAATCACATTCTTTAGCTTATCATAATCCATATCAATCAGAACCATCATAACTGATCCTGTATTAATTAAATCATCTCTTATTTCATTTTCACTAGCTAAAGGATGAATCATATTAGATATAGCTCCTATCTTATTTAAAGCTAGAAAGGAAATAACACCTTCCGGAGTATTAGGCATACAAATAGTTACTACATCATTTTTTCTTATTCCATAACTTAAGAAAGAATTAGCACATAAATCAACCTCTCTTAATAAATCTCTATAAGTAGTCTTTTTTCCAAAATAATCAAAAGCATTATTATTAGGATACCTCTTCATATTTCTTTTAAAATTATCATACAAAGATATATCTGGTATATAAAGATTCATATCCCCTTTCTTATAGTATTTACTCCATGGAGCCTTAGGCTTCTTCTTAAACCCTAAAAATCTAAAAAATTTCATATCTAATATACTCAATTGTTAACCTTCTTTCTTTTAAGTTCACTACCAATAAAACTTCTTAATTTGTTATTTTCTATATCTAGATCATCTACTACTTTATATGGTTTATAAAACTCAATAGTGACACTTTTTCTAAATAGTTTATATTTATTAGTTATTGTAAAAGGTACTAGTAAAGTATCTGTATCTTTCACCATTTTAACTGCTCCTATTTTAAAAGGAAGAGTCACATCTTTTGTTCTATTGATAGTTCCTTCTGGAAATATACCTATTACTTGATTATTACTTAATGCTCTTAAAGCCCTACTTAAAGCATCTTTATCATGAATCTTTCTATTAACAGGAATAATCCCCATATGTTTAAAGATTAATCCTTTAACTCCTTTTATCAAACTATCTTTTGCTAGAAAATGAATAGTTCTTTTATAAGATGACATTAATAGTAATGGATCTAGATAACTTGTATGATTACCTGCTAAAACAAAACTACCACTAGAAGGAATATTTTCTCTTCCTATATAAGTTGGTCTATAAAAGAAATTAAATAGTACTTTAATTACTGGTCTTGATATTTTATATAAAACTTCATCTTTCATATCTACCTCACACTATTAATTATACTATACTTTTTTACTTTTATAGAAAAAAAGTTAATCACTAATGACTAACTTCTCTTATTACTTGTTCTAATAACTCTACCGTTTTCTCTACTCCTAAGTAATCAACATTAAGAGCTATATCATAGTTAGCAAAATCATACCAATCTCTATTAGTATAATACTTATAATGTTTTGCTCTTTCATTATTTATCTTATTTATTTCTTTTAAAGCTTTATCTTCTTCTAAGTTATAGTATTTAACTGCCCTTTTAACCTTATCTTGACTACTACTATATAAGAATACTTTAATTGTATCTTTATTATCTTTTAAGATATAGTCAGCACAGCGTCCGACAATAATGCAAGACTCATTTTTAGCTAAATCTTTTATAACTTTTTCTTCTGCTATAAAGATTCTATCATCATTATTATCTTCGTATTTGAATGATGCAAGCTTCTGATCATTTTCTCTTACATATTCTTTAGATAGACCACTCTTTTCACTAATTAGATTTATTAAATTCTTATCATAAAAGTTAATACCCATCCTCTTAGCAAGTAGTTCTCCTACATAATGGCCACCACTACCATATTCACGAGATATAGTTATTACTATCTTTTTACCTTGATAAGTATTATTAATTTTTATGTCTTCTAGATTAGTAGATGCTTCTTTAATAGATAGTTTTCTATATTCAGAATAGAAAATAATTATAGCAATAAAGAATGTTATGGTGTCAGCAATAGGTCCTGCATTTAACACTCCATAAATACCTTTATGTAAGTAAATAGCCATAAAACAAGCGATAGGAATAAATAAAATTATTTGTCTTATAAAAGACACCATTGTCGCTTTCTTAACATTTCCAAGAGATTGAACAACGATTGAGGTTGTCATTTCTAAGAAGTTAAGTCCCATCACTAATAAGAATGAGTGACATATTACTACAGCAAACTCTAAGAACAAATTATAATTAGGATCACTATTTGAGATAAAGATACTAACTATCTCTTTTGGGAAAAGATAGAAGATAATATTGAATATTAATCCAACTACTAAGTTTATAGATAGTACTTTTCTTAATGTTTCTTTTACTCTTTCATAATTTCCTGCTCCATAATTAAAACCAATAATAGGTTGAGCCCCAATAGATATACCTAAGATAGTAGAAATATATAGACTATTTATCTTAGAAATAACTCCATAAACTGATAATGGTATATCTGCCCCATATTTAGTTAAAGCACCATACTTAGTCATCATATTATTCATAAAGACAAATAAGGCAAGAACTGTCGCTTGTGTGATAAATGATGATAAACCAAGTCCCAAAGTTCTTATAATACTTTTATCTACTTTAAATGATTCCTTTTCTAGTTTTACTGATTTTACTCTTCTAAGATAAAGTATTGCCATTATAAATGATACTATTTGACCAATTACGGTAGCAATAGCTCCTCCTTTTACTCCCATATTGAATGTAAAGATAAAGATCGGATCTAATATAATATTTAAAACAGCTCCTACTACCAGTAAAACCATTGAATATCTCGGTGACCCATCCGCTCTAATCAATTGTGATAAAGATGAATAAATCATCATGAAAGGAGCACCTAGAATAATTATTCTTCCATAATCTATCGCATACTGATAAACATTTTTAGTACAACCAAACATATAAACTAGTTTTGGCAAGAATAGATAAGCAATAACACTTAATACTAGAGAAAAGATTATAGAAACAGTAACTGCACTTCCTACTATTTTTCCACCATCTTCTTTTTTACCTTCACCGAGCTTTAAGGATAAATTAGCAGCCGCTCCATTACCAATCAATCCTGCTACTGCATTAAAAATAATAACTAAAGGAAAAATAACATTAGTAGCAGCATTTCCTAATGTACCTACTCCTTTTCCAATAAAAATTTGATCAACAATATTATAAACTGAATTTATAAGCATACTAATAACACAAGGTATAGCAAATGAAATTAATAGTTTATTAATATTTTCTTTTCCAAGATTTACTTTTTTCATAAAACACCTCTTTCTTGCTTTTGGTAAGCTTTTACAATATATCACATTTTAATTTTTTTCGTAAGAAAAAAGATCATTTTTTTCAAATAATCTTTTGTTTATAGTGTTCTAACTTTCAATGTTTTAACCATTTGTTTAGATTTAATGTCTTATTTATCTAGCCCTAAAACTTAATCTAAAAAGTCCAAAAATAACCACTCATAGTTTTAGATATTATTATGTTAGTATGTTAGCATGCACAGAATGCAATATTAAGAACATAGCCGAACAAATCGAAGATATAATACAATAGAAAAAATAAATAATTTAAAATTTTAAGGGGTAAATAAGGGGTAAAATCTTTTTTACATATTAAAATCCTTATAAAATAAGGGTTACAATCACTATGGTGCCCTTATGGTGGAAGTCCAATAACCCATAAAAACAAAAAGAATATAGGTAGTAATAACTACTAACTATATTCATTATATCACTTTTTTACAAAATTATGAAGAATAAATGCATAATAATGTATATTTTTTTTATATTTTTACTTGTCTCCATGAAATTATTTATCTAATTAGTTTTTTTTTATCTGGCGTAACTTCATCAAGTATTTCATCATAGTTTTTAACATTTAAGACATCTGACATAATTCTTAAATAACTTTCATATCTATCTGCATTTATAAGCCCACCAGCAACACCTTGTTTAACAACACATGAATCATATGGTTCATTATAGTGTAAGCAATCATTGTACTTACATTTTCCTCTCCACATATCTAGTTCAGGAAAATAATCTTGTATTTCTATTGGACTAAATGACGATACATCTAATGCTCTAATACCTGGAGTATCAATAATAGATGAATTATCATCCCAAACATAATATTTTGAAGCAGTTGTTGTATGACGACCTCTTTTTGATTTATCACTTACATGACTTGTTTTAATTTCATCATCATCCATTATTGCATTAGTTAAACTACTTTTACCAACACCACTATTACCTACAAAAATTGCTTGTTTTCCAGATAAATATTTTTTAATTTCTTCTACACCAATATTCTTATATGTTGAAGTTTCTACTATTGGAATACCAATTTCACGATAAACATCTAATACTCCATTTTCATACTCAGTCTTTAAATCACATTTATTTAAACAAATGATTGCAGGTATATTACTATTTTGTAATATCATTAAATATCTATCAATAAATTTAGGATGTAAAGGCGGTTCTTTTGCTGCTACTACTATAACAGCTAAATCTACATTTGCTGCAATTTTTTTTGTTAATCCAATATCATCTAATCTTGTACTGTCTTTTTTTACTCTTGATAAAATAGATGTTCTTTTTAATAAATTAGTTATTGTAAAATTATTTTCATTTTGTGATAAACAAACTTTATCACCAGGGAAAATAACTTGATTACAAACCATATTGATGTCTTTTCTTAATTTTGCTAATACAACATCACCATTATATAATATGTAAGCATCATCATATCTAACTTCTATAACAACACCATAGTCAGAAGATTGATCAATAACAAAATCTTCTACTTTTTCCTCTTTTTTTCCAAAAGCTCTTTCCTTAGCTCTTTGTTTTTTTTCCATGCTTTTTTTTGTTTTAAAACTATCATAAGCATTATAATGTGGCATTCAGCTCATCTCCTATCATTTAAAGTTCTTTTTCCATTCTAATTGAATGTTCATTGAATCCATTAGAATTTGTTTCTTTTAATAATTCACTTTGTTCTGCAGTTATTTTATATTCTATAACACTGCAACCTAATTCTTTAATCTTATTTTCAATAATAAGATTAATTTTTGAAAACAATTCCTTTGATTTTAATACTATTGAATAAACTATGCCAGTTTCATTTAAAATGTTAATTGCAACTAATCCTAAAATTTCGTTGTTTTCTTTAAAAATCAAGTTCAAATGATTGTCATCATTGTTTTCTCTAATAACAAAAAATATTCTTCCCATTTTCTTCAATTTAAACATTCTAATAAATCTTTAGCACCATAATTCTTTACAAGTTCTAATATATCCTTATTATTTTTATAATTCTCAACTGTCATAGGAATCACCTCATTTATATTCAATATTATACCACTTTATTTATAAATTTGATACTATACTAGATTAATATTCCTTCCAAAGCAATTTTTTTAAATCTGATGGAACATCTATATTATCATCTAAATCAAAATACTTTACTTTTTTTCCATCTCTTGAAAATATTATACAATTATCATTCCACTCAATAATATTTTCCCTTCTAACTTTACCAATAGTTGTATCCATTACAAATCTTACTGAATTAATCCAAGATGGTGTTTTCCAATTAACATCGTTCATAATTTCAATTATTCTCTTACAACTTATTCTAAAAATTGCACTATATGATATTGGATCAGGAATAAAAATTGATAAAGGTCTTATATATAATTCATCAATTTTTGTTAATAATTTAATAAGTACTTCTGAATTATCATTTATTCCCCTTAATAAAGGAAATTGAGCATACATTTTAATATTATTTTGGTGTATTTTTTTTATTTTTTCTTCAACCGTCTCACAAATTTCATAAGGATGATTTATATGAAATACTAGTCTTACATTATATTTAGATAATAATTCAATAATTTTATTATCAATAATACTAGGATCATAAACAATGCTTCTTGTATGTATTCTAACATTCCATTCCTTTAAATTTTCTAAAACATAAGATAAATTTTCATAACCTACACTTAAAGGATCTCCACCTGAAAGAATAACTTCTTTAACATTAGGTTTATCTTGCAAATAACTTCTTAATACATTTATTTTATTTTGAATTGTTTCCTTTAAATTACTTGTTTGAAATTTAGATAAATTATAAGTTCTAAAACAATATTGGCAATGAGCAAAACATACATCTGTTATTATAAACAATACTCTATCATCATATTTTTGAATAATATAGTCAACATTTTCAACTGGCATATGTTTTTCTTCTTCTACATAATCTCTTGTTTCAACACTTGTCTTAAGAGTTAACTTTTCCATAGTGGGAATAACAGACTTGTAAAGAGGACCACCTATACCAATTTTTTCTACTTCTTCAATTACTTTCTTTTTATAAAAATCAGTTAATTTAATAGGTAAGAGATTATCATTTTTTACTAAATCATTATATTTTTCTAATAAATTTTTATCAATCAAATTATTCATTTATATCACCTACAATTCCGACTGAATTAATTTTATTCTCTTGTTGTAAAGCATTTTTTACAATAAAGTTTATTATTTGTTCAAAAGAATAATTATCTTTTTTAGCACATGTAATAAATTCTCCTTCAGGATGAAAACTTACTTGTGCATTTACTTCTATTAAGTAAAACTTCCCATCAGAAATTCTAAAGTCTAATTTTGCATATCCCTTTATGTCTAACTTTTTTGCAATATTTTCTACTATCATTTTTAACTCATCAAAATTTCCATCTAGTGTAGAAATATCAACTGTATCATCTTTATCTGATTTCATTTCATAATCATAAAATTCAGAATCACAATTAACAATACAAGGTCCTAAAGCACCTAAACCTTCAACATAAATCATGCTAATATCTTGACCTTTAATATATTGTTCTACAAGCACTCCTCTATTATATGTATCAATAAATCTTGTAACTTCCTTATTTAATGAATCAAAATTATATACAACGGAATCTTTTGTCATACCCATACTAGATCCTTCAGAATTCAATTTAACTATTACTGGAAATTTGATATTACTAAGGATTTTTATTTCATCTTTATTTTTTATAACATATCCAAATGGTACTAATACATCATCCTTCAATAATTTTTTTGCTAAAAATTTATTATGACAAACTAACATATTTGTACTATCTGGACCAGAGTAATTTAGTCCTAATTGTTCTAATATAGCAGCATAAACTGATTCTCTTGCTGGACCATAAAATCCTTCACAAATATTAAAAACTAAATCGGGATTATAAGTCTTTAATTTACTAATCCAGTTAAAATCTTTATCTGCTTCTATTTTTTCAACTAAATAATTTTTTGATAGTGTATTATAAATTGAATCTATAGTATATTCTGAATCAAACTCAGTTTCATATTCAAACTGATGTCTATTTAAATTAAATAACATTGCTATTTTTTTCATTCTATTCACTCACTTCCTATTTCTTATTAACTAATATTTTAATATCTTGCTTATTAATTCTATATAAAATTTCTAACTCACGGTTATAATCAGTAATCATACTTATATATTCATCATTATTTTTCATTACATAAAATGACCACGATTGACAATCAAATGGTTTTATATCAAAAGGTAAAATACAACCTCTATCACTCAATAATGGACATTTATGACCTTTATTATCAACTTCATTTAGAGCAATCTGATATATATCGTCTTTTTTTGTAAATTCTGCTTTTACTTTCATAATATTTAAAATAAAATCTTTTTATTTTTTTGTAAAAGTTGGAGCATCAAGCAATTCATCTTCTTGAAAATGACAACATATTTTACAATTAGCACAGTCTTCTAATGTTAATAATTCTTCTAACATTATTAATTACTCTTTCTATATCCAAACGCTAAAAAGTGGTATAAAATTTCTTCTGCAGTAACAAATGAACTATGAGAGTCATCTAATTTTGGATTTAACTCCACTATATCAAATCCACAAATATCTAATTCTTTCAAATTTCTTAATGCTTCATCTGCTTCATATGGTGTTAAACCATTACATTGTGGTGTCCCTGTGCCAAAAATATATGATGAATCAAGACAATCTATATCAAATGTAATATAAAATTTAATTTTCTTATTTTTATTTTTTTCAATAATTTCATGAATTACATTTAAAATACCTATTTCTTTTACTTTATTGGCAGTATATAAATTAATATTTTTTTCAGTTACATAATCAAACCATTCTCTACCAACTACTCCTCTTGGTCCAATAGTGTACATATTTTGTCCTTCTAAATAACCATCTTCAATTAGTTTTCTGAAAACATTGCCATGCCATACTTTGGGCATATTCAAATATTTATCTTCTACATCCATATGGGCATCAAAATGTATTATCCCAATTTCATAGTCTGGATATCTTTCCTTCATTGCTTTAGCAAAACCTCTAAAACTACCATATGTTATTGAATGATCCCCACCACAAACTAATGGAAAACTTTCTTTTGCTATTTTATAAGTTTTTTCTGAAATAGCATTCTGATTTTCAGCAGGATTAGTTGGATTTACATATACATCACCTAAATCTGCAATTTTTAAATCATTAGTTTTTAAATATTCATTATGATCTAAATCATATAATTCTTCACCATAAATTCTATCCCAAAAAGAATATTCTCTTAATTGTCTTGGAGCATACTTTGCACCCAATCTATATGACGCACCATAATCACATGGAACTCCTAAAAATACTACATCATATTTATTTATTTCATTTTCTCTAATAAATTCTCCACCCATATATGTTGGAATACCTGCATATATATATTCTTCTTTTCGTTCTTCTAATTCCATATTTTCCTCCTATACATATTGTGAAATATCCATACTTTGCTGTTCATTATGTTCTTGTAAAAATATTTCATCTAAAACTTTATCAGTATATTCACCAAATAATGGACCACATATTGTTTCAATAACATCTAATCCACTCATTGTTAAATTTGCTTCTATAATTACTGGATCATCATTTTCATCTATTGCTATATCCCATCCTATTAATCTAAAATGTGGAAATCTTTGAGCAGCTTCTTTTACCATTGAAACTACTTTATCCATAAAATCAAATTTAACTTGTGAAAAATCTCCACCATCAGGATGTTTAACAAACCTTTTTCCTAAGGCATCATAGGCAAAATTTGAAAGTGTTCCATCTGAATTGATTTTACAATATATTCCACCGAAACTTGCATTATCAACTTTTGATTTTCCTACACCCATTCTAAATGCAGATGGTAATATTTTTACATCATTATCTAAAACTAAAGTCATTATTCTAATTGTATTTAGTGATGATGGATGTAATTTGGCAGTTGTAGAAGATTGCTTAATTGTTTCCTGAAAAATTAAATTTTCTCCTATTTTATTTTCTAAAAATTTTTTAACCTCTTCTTCAGATGGATTATTTAAAAATTCAACATTTTTTCCACCATAAGATGCCATACTAGGTTTAACTGTAATATTGGATTTGTTTGAAAGTATTTTTATTGCATCTTCTTTACTAATAATTTTATAATTTTTATCTTCATATGTACCATTAATCAAATGAACATAAGTTTCTGGCATTTTAAATCCATTTAAATACATATCAAAATAATTTTTATCTGCAATTCCAGGTTCAATAGCTCTATTGTTTAAATACTTATCTATATAGCCAACAAATATATCGTCTGGAATAAATCTAACATCAAATGTACCTGTTCTATCTATATAGTATTTATGATAAGTTGTATCTATATCCTTACCTAAATATTTTTTCCAATATTCTATAATCTCTTTTTCCTGTTCTAAAGTTATCTCTTTTACATTTTCTGAAAACAATTCTTTAGCATCAATTTGAAAGCATTTCATGCTTTTTTCAGCAAGTTCTTTGAAAAAATTTGAATATAATTCAGAAAGGTAATCAAATGCTTCTTTTTCCCATTCTTCAAATCTCATATTATCTCACCAACCAATTATCTAATTTATCTTCAACACCTAAATCTATTAACTCATTTTTTATCATGAAATCATCATTAAAAATGTTATTTAAGTATTTTTCACCACCATCACATAGTAATACTACTGCATTACCACTTCCAGTTTTTTTATTTATATCTTCAAGTGCTTTGAATAATACTCCACCAGCACTTCCTCCAATAAGTAATCCATATTTTTTTGCGAAAAATCTACAAGTATTAAATGCTTCTTTATCAGTTGCATAATAGTTATTATCAATTAAAGAATAGTCTATTATTTTAGGAATTGGTGCATCTTTAGGATTACCAGTTCCAGATTGATAATAAGGTTTACCTTCTCCACCAAATAAAATTGATCCATCAGGTTCTATTACATTAATTTTTGTATTTAAATTTCTCTTTTTTAATCCCATTGCAGTTCCACAAGCAGATCCACCTGTTCCTATTGCAGCATATAATGAATTAATCGTTGTAATATCATTTAGCAATTCATCAGCCAAAGTATCTATATATGTTGCTCTATTATTAAAATTATCTGCTTGATTTGGGAAGAAAGCATTTTCCATTTCTTCAGACATTCTTTTTGCAGTTTTTTCTCTTTCGATAACCGCTACTTCATTTGCTTTGTATCCATCTCCTACAACTACTATTTCAGCACCATATGCTTTAATCATATCTATTTTTTCTTTTGAAGCATGATGATCAACTACTGCTATAAAGTGATAACCTTTTATTGCAGATGCTATTGCTAAACCAATAGCGGTATTACCACTAGAAGATTCAATAATAGTTCCTCCTGGTTTTAATTGACCAGACTTTTCTGCTTCCTCTATCATATTTAGAGCCATTCTATCCTTCATACTTCCACCTGGATTGAATTTTTCTAATTTTAAGAAAACATTCCAATCATTATTTTTCATTTTTAATTTTAGCATTGGTGTATTACCAATTAAATCAGTTACTTTACTTGCAATCATATTCAACATCCTTTCTTATTACATACTCACCATTTTCTTTATCTACAACATATTTTTGGACTAATGGTAATTTGTGAAATTCACTTTCATTTGAATCCATTTGATATCCTGCTGTATTATAATATATTAAATAATCACCATGTTCTGGTAAGTAATCAAATTTTATTTTTCTCCATGTAATCATATCTTGTTCCAAGCATAAATTACCTGCAATACTTGCATACAGACTTGTTTTAAGACTTGGAAAATTTTTTTCTCTTTTTATTAATTTCGGTCTTATCAAATAATCAGTATTAAACCATTGTTCTGATAAACAATTAATATTACCATTTGTAATTATCAGATTATTCTTGTCAGAAATTTGTTTTAAATATTCAACTTTGTATATACTAATTCCACAATTATTTAAAATACTTCTTCCTGGCTCAATGATTATTTGAATATCTTTTAGTTCATCTATCGTATTTTCTAATATATACCTTAAGCATTCTTCATTTGCTATATCACTATAATATGTATAAAAATCATCAAATTTCTTATTTCTAAAATACATATCTGAATTATTTTCTTTTAGAAATTCTAAATAATTTTCTTTAGAACAATAATTTGAAGGAAAACCGCCACCAATATCAATATATTTTATTGGTATCTTTTTTTCTTTGGATATTTTAATTAATTTTCTTATACCTGATATCCGATCATCAAGATTATAATTATTAATATGAAATGAAAAACCTAAAAGATTTACTTTTGAATTTCCAATCATTTTAATACATTCATCAAGTTGATTTAAACATATACCAAATCTACTAGTGATTTTTTCATTAATATCATTTATTCTAAGTAAAACTTTCGTATTCTCATTAGTTTCAATAATATTTTTTAATTCATATACATCATCTACTGAAATAATAACGTTATTTTTGATTGCTAAGTTTAAATATTCTTTTTCTTTAATACCCGATGCAATAATTTTATTTGTATATTTTAGAGCATCCTTTAATTCATAATAACTAGAAACTTCTATTCCACAACCTTGTTCTGCCGCAGTTTTCAAAAAATAATATGACTTGTTTGATTTGCATGAAAAAAAGATATTTCTGTCCATGTTAAAGTCGACAAAAATATCTTTATAGTTCTCAATATTATTTTTAAAATTTTGGGCGAAAAGTACATTTGTTGGGGCGTCAAAAACAGCAAATAAATTGCAGTCTTCTACAAAACAATCAATAACATCATTATCAGTAGGTTCAATTTCTACATATCTCATAGCTACAATTCACCTCACATATTGACATTTATACTACCATTTTAAAGAAAATAAGTCAAGATGCTGTTAAGCTTTGTGTTAACATTTAGTTAATCATTGCTGTGAATTTTAAAACTACTTATTAATTATCTTAACTTAATAATTATTTCTTTATAAATAGGATGATTTCATATATAAATATTAGTATATGTGAAAAAGCAGGATAAGAAACTTGTGCAACAATACTAAACTTTTCCTTATTTCATATGGGCTTAGTGTTACACAAGACTGATTTCGTACTTACGAAATTCAACCTACTTTGTAGGTTGATATTAGGATGATATGAAAGTTAAGCCTTATAAAATAAGAGTTTTAATATTTATAACATCATCCTATTTGGGTATTTTTTGTAAAATTTATAGGATGATTAAAGACTAACATAATTTTGGCTATGTTAGTCTTTCTTTTTCTAATTTATCAAATAGTTTCTTATAAATTTCTTTCCCGTCTTTATCTTTAAACATAGATAAGTCTAAAGTAATAACCCCTAATTTAAAATCATCCTTTTTTCTCTTATCTCCAATACCAATTAATCTAATTATTTTTTCAACATCGTTATTTGGAGTATAATTAAATCTTTTTTCTTTTTCATCAATCTCACTTATATAATAATTTAATTTATAATCTCCAACATATTTTTCTAATCTTTTAAAATAATTTTCTGCTTCTTTCATAGTTTTAAGTTCATGATTTAGTTTTAGTGGTATTCCATATTCATCTTCATACATATATACATTACAAGGTGTATTAAATTTATAGTGATTATATATCATATCTTCTAAATAATTTTTTCTAAATTCAATTTTAGATATTTCAAACTTATTGTTTTTCTTTTCAATAGTTATATTATCAATATATTTACCAACTATTTTTTGTTTATCTTCTTTTGATTTATTAGCCCAATTATTTAAAACATCTGGGTTAGTATAAAATTCTATTT
>CAVLCG010000006.1:25857-27691 GCA_963661445.1 bacterium
TCCATATCTTGTATAATTAATAAATCATTAAGAGTGAAACTTAAATTCTCATATTGTTTTTGTTCTTTTTGTCTTTTTTCTAAATCGGATTTTTGATATCCGATATGTTTTATTTCTTTATCAAAATCTTCTAGTTTTATAACACCCTTAATATAAGCTGTTTTAATTCTATTTAGTTGCTTATCTAACTCTTTAATTTCTTTTTTATAATCCTCTGTTTTATCTTCTAATTTTGATTTAATAAATGGCGTATAATAATTATTAAGAAGGTCATCTTGTTTGGCAAGTTCTAACATAAATGCTTTTAATTCTTTTTCAATATCTATTTCATTGAAATAAGTTTTACAAGTATTACATTTATAGTAATAGTATTTTTTACCATTAGTTTTTGTAGTAGCGTGACCACCTAGAAAATTACCACATTTAGAACATTTTAACTTATTAGTAAATAAATAAGTTGCTGTTCTTTCATAATGTCTAGCATTTCTTAATTTTTGATACTGGCAACTTTCCCATTTCTCTTTTGAAACAATAGGCTCAATAACATTTTCATAATAAGTTGGGTGTTTTGTTCTTTTGCCATTTACATAATCGCCTTTATAAAGTTCATTAGATAATATCTTTTGTATTGTAGAATCATACCAATTAGTTTTTCCTAATACTTTTTCTTTATTATAGATATTAGCAATTGCTTGATGACTTTTACCTTCTAAATATAAATCAAATATTCTAACTATTATATCTTTAGTTAGCGGATCAGGTACTAACTTTTTATTTTTTCTTTTAAAACCTAATCCAGTTCTATTAGGAATATGACCGTTTTTAATTGCACCTGCCATACCAAATTTAGTTCTTTCAGAACACTTTTCAATTTCATTTTGAGAAACACTAGTCATTATTCTCATAACCATACGACCATTGGATGTAGTAGTGTTTGATTCATCAGCCATACAATCTATATCACATTCATAGTCATTAACAAATTTCATTAATTTTTCAATGTCATATACAGAACGAGTTAATCTATCTAGTTTTAAAGCAACAATAACATTAATATTACCTTTTTTAACATCTTCTATCATTTCTTGATAAGCAGGTCTTTTGTCATTTTTAGCACTTATTCCTGCATCTTGATACACTTTATAAATATTATATCTTTTAAAATCACAAAACTCTTTTAATCTTTCTTCTTGTTCTCCCAAACTAAATCCTTCTCTTGCTTGGTCAAAAGTAGAAACTCTAATATATATACCAGCACTTTTAATTTTTTTATCCATATTTGTATCAACTCCTTTTTTACTAAAAAAGGGAGTTAAAAACACTAGTTTAAACTAATATCTTTAACTTCCTATAAAATTCAATATAATATTTTGTTTGCTTTATCATGTAGTACCTCACTTTCTAATAAAAGACTAGATACTGCTTCCTTTATTGGTTTTATATTGTATCATTTATTTCTAGTTTGTCAAACCATATTAGTTCATTTTTAAGTATTGTCCTAAATCTTTAAACTTAATTTTGTTATTATAACCGTTTATAAAGACATTTTCACTATCTTCAAATATTAAGTAGTCATTGTCTTTAACTTTTAAAATATGGGGTTTTACATAGGCTATATTAGTGTTTTTAAGATTTATAATATATCCATTAGTAAAGGAATATTCTACATAAGCAAACTTACATATCATCTCAATCTTTCTTTTTAATTCTTCACTTATTACAAGTTCTTTAGTTTCTATTGTCATAACTCACTCACTTTCCTTTCTTAAATAACAAAAAAACTAACTATTTCTAGTTAGCATTTATTACTTAAACTCGAAAAGTTCGAGTTTCC
>CAVLCG010000007.1:0-26341 GCA_963661445.1 bacterium
CCATTAACTGCTTTTAAATACTTATCTTTATTTCTTTCATTAGTTAGTGGCATACTCTCTAAGACTTCTTCATCTAAGTTTATTTCTTTTTGTAATTCATCTTTCATAATATCACTTGTTTTCACTTTCTAATTTTTCTAATTTCTTTAAGTATAATTCTATTTCTTTAATAGATTCTATTAATTCTTTTGTATCAATTTTATCCATATACCCTCCTATTTAACTATTATATATGTATAAGAATTACCAATATAGTTATCATTATCATACAAAGAAAATTCAAATCGATAAGTACCACTTCTAAGACTAGTTCTTAAATATAGAGTTTTCTTACTTGTTGTGTTTGGATCATCTATAAACATATATTCATCTTCTCCTACTAAGTCTAACTTATTTGTTACTAGTTTGGCAAGGTCTACTTTTTCATAACTAGTATCATAAACATCATTATAAGTTCTTCGATATAGAGTTACTCTAATATTAGGATTTGCTAAATTAGAAGAATAATTAGTAGTAAAGTCTAGTGAATTGTTATCTTTAGCAGTTAGTCCAGTAGCTTTATCTATTATTACTTGGTTATCATCTAGTTTAACATTTAAACCATAAACACTATCTACTATTTTAAATGGTAATTCTATACTACTAGATGATTCTGGTCCATAGTAAATACCATCATAAGAACCAAATGATTCTACTTTTAAGGTGTAATCACCACTTGATAGATTTAGGTTTGAAGTATCTATTTTGATTTTACTAAAGATGTTTGCTACTTTATCTTTTAGAGGAATTCTAACACTTCCATCCATTCTAGGATAATATGTTTTTCCATTATATTGATAAGATAGTCCAAATAAACTACTGTTATTTAGTTTTTTATGTTCACTATCATAGATAGTAATTTTTACACCCATCTTCTTATTGAAATAAGTAGTATCTGTTACTGGTAATGAGTTTACGATTGGTTGGGTAAAGTTTGCTGTTAAGCTTAAATCAACCTTATCTTTTAAATAGATATTATCCTCACTTAATTCTCCTGATAAATCGATAGTAGCTTTTTGTTTATTATATAGATTATAAGTTAAGGATGAGTGCTGTATTCCTAAGACACTAATTAAAGTTTGATTATTTTTATCTCTTAGTTCCATTAGAAGAGTCTTATTGGTTTGATCAGTTGTTATATCGGTATCTTCAAAATCAACATTAAAGATAAACTCTTCATCTACAACTTTTAAATCACTTTTATAATAATTAGTACTATTCTTTGTTTCATCAAAGTTATTGTCTTTACTAGTCGAGCCCATCTTAACAAAATCACTTAATTCATAAGAACATTCTCCATATTTATTATATTCTTCTTCTTTAGTAGCTAGATTAGTAGTAGTTACTACATAGTAGTAATAAGTATTAGAAGCTAAATCTATCATTGTTAATTTAGTATTAACTGGTAAGACATAGTTTGATACTAAAGCATGATGATAACCATCTTGATAGTAGTTTTTATTAGATTTCATATAAAGTGAATAGTAAGCACTAAGAGTCGATTTAGTAGTTATATTAGTAGCAGTTGAAGCAAAGAGACTATATTCTTCACCAGCAGTCATAGCTCCTTCATATTCATTATCACTATATAAAGCTGAGTTTAGAGTGATATTTATATTAATACGTGTTACTTCATTATTTAAATCATCTATTGGTTTAATAGCTAATAAGGAGATTATAACTGTTCCCATTTCTCTTTTTTTAGTAATATTCTTAGAGTGATATAGATAAAAGATTAAGGAAGGAACGATTGATGAGTTTTCTGTTTCATAATCTTTAGTACCTACAATAGGAGTAGTAGCATTAGTTTGAAAATTAGTTGTTCCTTTAGTAACAAAACCAGTGTTTGATGACTCCATTGAAAGTCCCATATTATCATCAGCTGTTCCGCTTTTATTTACTCTTTCTATTTTACTAGGATCTATTAGATTAAAACCATCTTCTAGATTTTGATAGTTAAAACCAATTACTTCAAAAATGGTATTAGCTCCATTAGATGCGACTAATGGTAATTCATAAGTACCTAATGTTGAATATTTAGAAGCGGTTAAACTAAATTCATAAGTAGTTACTTTTTCTCCTATTACCCACATATAGTAACTAGCATCACTTGGAGTTGGTTCTATATATTTTACTTCAATAGTACCTTCTTTTTCTTTATTTTCATAGTTAGTATAAAAACCATCTTTTTCTATATCATGATTAGTATTATGAGCTCCTAGGACATAACTACCAGCAGTAAATGCATAAAATTCACCTGATGCTACGGTATCACCACTATTATATTTATTATTATAAAAAGCGGTACTTACTTTATTATTACGGTCTAACTGATACATTCCAAAAAAAGTCATTCCACTTACACTACCATAACTAGTTACTGCTTCATTAGTAGCAATGTTTAGGTTTTTATTTTCTAACATATAAACTCTATTATTTACATTTCTAGTTACTTTATTATTATTAATACTTACAGTTGCTACCTCTTCTTGACTACCCGTTATTTTAAGACTTGTAAATTTCTCTAATAGGTTTGTTCCATTATCTAAGAATAAGGTTGAATCGTTAGCTAGTTTTAATTCTTTAACACGACTGATACTAAACTTAGTAGTTGAATATTCATTAGTACGGTCTGTAGTTCCTGATAAGTGAATGCTTGAGTTTTTGATAGTTACTTTATCAGTTCTTTGGATAGAGATATTTTCTTTATAGTTATTAAAGGTTCCATAGTTACTAATATTTATATAGCTGTAACCTTTAGTACTAGATGCATTACCACTTCCAAAGATAGAACCATAAATATTAAAGTTTTTATAATCAGCTGCATCTATATTAATAGTAATTCCTTCAGTAACACTGATGAAAGAATAATCATAGTTAGGATTACCACTAGCATTAGCTTCTCCTCCACCAAAGACTGTACCATCTATTTCTATATCAGTTTGACTATAACTAGATTGATTATAACCGATATTAACTATTGTTTTTCCATAAAGAATGGCTGTATTTGCTCCTCCATAGACGTTTCCATTAATGGTAGCTCCTGCTATATTTAAAGTACTTATTGATTTAGTATTATCTTTCTCCCCAGTATTAGCGGCATTTCCACCACCAAAAACATGTTTATTTATTAAAGAAGCATTTTCTATAGACATAGTTGTATTTCCACTTACTACAGCACTTGATCCATTTCCTCCTGCATAAAGACTTCCTTTTATAGTAGAAGATGAGATAAGAACATCAGTATTACCTTCTACTTTTCCAAGATTTCCTCCTCCAAACAAATCTTCTTCTATTGTTGAAGAAATAAACTTTACTTTAGTACTATAATTTACTTCAGCTTGGTTTCCTCCTCCATAGAATTTACCTGTCATTGTTATACCATTAACGTTAACATTAGTATTATCAACTGGAGCCATATTACCTCCACCAAATAGATTTTCATAAGTTCCACCAGTTAATTCTATATTGGTATCTATAGTATTGCCTCCTTGATTATTACCTCCATAAATATTAGTTACATTAAGATTTGAAGGAGATGTTGATTTTATATTACTAGTAGTTACTGTTCCTTTTTGATTGCTTCCTCCAAAGATATTAGTTGCTGTACCAGTTATTAAGTTGATATTAGTGGTTGTTACCCCAGCAGAGTTTCCTCCTCCAAAGATATTGGTAGCTACTGACCCATTCAATTTAATATTTGAAGTAGTTGTATCAGTTTGATTTCCTCCTCCATAGACTGTTTCTATTATACCAGAGTTTAAATTTATATTAGTGGTTGTCGTTAAGCCTCCTTGATTATTACCTCCATAAATTTCTGTTATAGTTGATCCATCTATGTTTATATTAGAACTTAAAACACTTCCTTTAATATTACTACCACCATAAATGTTAGTTATTGTACCACCTGTGATATTTATTAAAGTTTTATCTTCAATACTAGCTTGTTCTCCACCTCCATAAATTGTTTCTATTGTACCATTAGTTACTGATATATTAGTAGTTGTTGTATCAGTTAAGGCTCCTCCTCCATATAAGGTTCCAATCGTTCCAAGAGATACTACAATATTAGTTGTAGTTGTTTTGCCTCCAACATTATTTCCTCCATAAATATTAGTAGAAGTACCACCAGTTACTGTTATATTGGAAACAGTAACATCTCCTTGCTCATTACTTCCTCCATAAATATAATTACTAGTGGAATTAATTTGGTAAACGTTAGTAGTATCTACAGCCGTTTTATTACCTCCACCATAAACTCTTTCTATAGTTCCACCTTTAAGATATACTTTCACTTCTCCATTAGGTTTTCCTTTAGCATCATTTCCTCCAAATGCATTAGTTACTATACCGTCATTAATAGTTAGATTGACATTACCTGCTACATAAGGGGTATTATCACTATCTCCTTTTCCTCCCCCAAAAACATTATTTATCTTACCACCTGAAACATTTACATTGGTTGTATAACTACTAACACTTGTATTTTTTGTTTTAGAGTTTACTGTTCCAAAAGCACTTCCACCATAACCAGACCCTGTTAACTCTAAGTTGTTAATATTATCACCTAAATTAACTGTAATATTTTTTTCTACATAGGTTGAAGCTCCTAATCCACCTCCATATACATCTTTTACTTCTCCACCTAAAATATTTAAAGTTACATTTCCATATAAGGTACCCTCTTGGTTACTACCACCATAAATTCCTTCTAATACTTTACCATCAGTCATTTCAATATTAACATCAATACTTGCATTCCATTCACTACCAGAACCACTATTATTACCTGATCCAAAAATAGAGTTTGTAGTTCCACCTTTTATCTTTATAGTTGAGATACCATCTGTATAAGAGTTATAACCTACTGTTCCATAGTTACCACTACCATAGATACTTTTCTTAATAGTAGCATTATCATTAACTATAACAGTTGAGTTATTTACAGAACCAATAGTAGCATAACTAGTATTACCATTACCAGCTCCAAAAACAGATCCTGATTCTGCTCCATATAATGTATTATTATTATTTATATAATCGTCATTACCAATAACTGAATTTCCCCCAATATAGATATAACTATCTCCTGTAAGAGTTCCATCGCTACTACTTCCATCATGTCCATTACTACCTCCAAATACACTATAGTTTACTACTCCTCCAGTTATTTGAATAACTCTATTACCATAAGTAGTAGAAGTTCCTGCTCCTCCTGTTATTAAATCAACAGTACCTCCAGTCATATAAATATAAGTATCGTTATATGAGCTTCTACTGCTATCTGCTATTGGTCCTCCAATTAAATTATAAATATATCCACCTTCTATTTTCCCTGTTTTAGCTGCATAGTGATTACCACCATATCTTCCTCCTAAATAAATACCTGTTGTAAGATCACTTTTACTACTACCAAATGTTCCACTCTTAACAATAGTATTAAGAGCAGGAATTAAATTATCATTTGACGAGTGAATAACTCCACCCCAGCTACCAGCAGCACAATAATATATATTTAAATTAGAATTATCTTCTCTAGCTCTATCATAATCATTACCATAAGTAGTAGTCATTTCTGTATAAAGTGTAGTCCCACTACTACCTGTTCTTCCTCCATAAGTTGAACTAATAGAATTATATTTACCACTTTCAATCATTAAATGATATTTTTTAGGGTTTGAACTGCTACCTACTGTATCACTACTCCAACTATTACTTGGATTCATCGCTCCTATAATGTAAGTAAAATTAACATAGTTATTACTTTGTTTTATATTACGTCCTATTTTTACATTATGATAATTACCATAAAATACTCCTGATGAGTTACTGCTATAGGTAGGAGCATTAGTACTATTACTAGTCCTAGTAGCAATTGTTAAATTTTCTATTCTAATATCACTGTAAGCGATAACACTAGTATTTGATACTGTCCAAACTGGATTATAATTTTTACCATTATTAATACCGGTTAGGGTAAATGGTTTAGTACTATTGCTATTCCATGATTCACTATAATTACCAGTCATTACTAAGATATTAGTATCTCTTGTGGTTAAATAATAGTAAGTATCATCTTTATTGAATAATTCTTCTTCTCCATTTTCTTTATAATACTGAATTAATTCATATACTAAACAACCAGATCTAGTACTACAAGTTCCACTTAAGTTAGATCCTTGTTCACTATAATAATTACTAATACTTTCTCCATAATTAATAGGCTTTACTCTATAATATCCTGACATATTAGTAGTTTCTTTATAATTATCATTTATCTTAGTTCCAATAATTGTTGCTTCTAAATTAGATTGTTGATAACTATATCCATTATATTGATAATATGTAGCATTAATATCAAAAGTATCATTTTCTGTTTGTAAATAATAAATATTACAATTATTAGTATAAGTTCCTTCACTTGCCCACCAACCAAGATTTGGAGCAGGACAACTATATTTATTATTACTATAGAAGTTATGAGATGAATCATAACAATTAGTACATGTTCCATAAGTAGTATTCTTATTTTGTCCCCATCTAGAAACAACTGTTGTAGTTGTAATAGTTTCTTGTTTATAGTAACCAACGATACTAGGATATTCATAAATATTAGTAACTGTTTCTACCTTATTCATAGTCTTATCATTTATCTTAGACATTGCATTATTAATAGAACTATTGCTATTAATTTCTACTACTTTTCCTTCTATCCAATTAGCATAAAGATTAATCTCTACTTGATTACTAGTAACTGGTACTTTAATGGTTCTTTGATAAGTCTCATCATCATAACTAATAATTGCTCCTTTATAATCACTTATCCAACCATTAAAAACCAAATCATCTGGTCTATAGGAAAAAGGATTATCTATTAACGGTATTTCTATATAGTTATTAACTACTGGATAGTACTTATAGTAGATATATTTACTTTGTAATTCATCTAGTGATACATAACCTGTCTTTGTTCCATCTTTATTAGTACCACTATAAGTGATTGTTGTTCTAACAAGATTAGTATCATTATAAATATTTTTATCTATTGGTGTGGGAATACTTCCATCATTAGATGTATAATTCTGACCAGTATAATAGTAATAATCACTATCAGTATCATCTATATAGACAGTATCACCAATAACACCTTTCGATAGTGTTTCTACATTTCTTGATGTTTTATAAGCTCCATAGGTAAGAGCAATAGAAGTAATAGGAATTATGGTAGCAAAAAGAATAAGCAAAGATAGTTCTTTGTTCTTAAGTATTTTCTTTACCATATTAACACCTCCTTCTATGATGGATTAGTTGTAAATTCTAAATTAAAACTTATATCTCCATATGATGCATTATTTTCACAATCTACATCCTGTCCTTCTACCCACATATAAATACGTAATTTAGTAATAGTTGGGTTTAATGTTAATAGTTTATTATTGGTAGTATTGTTCTTAGGTGTATTAACAGTGATATTTGCTTTTTTAAAAAGATTAGGATAGTTATTACTATTAGCATTTTGAATTAAAACATTATCATTAGTAGTTATATCACTAGTTACTCCATCATAAGGGATTAAACTTCCCCCGGTTTGACTAGTAACAATTCCATAAGTTTTTAAAGCATTACTAACTCCATATTCAGTATGTGTATCATAATTTGGTTCCCAAATAACTGCTTCCTTAGCATTTTTTAAGTTCTTAGCACTAGTAGCATCGCTTGCTTCTCCTTCATTAAGGATAGCTACTCTAGTAGCATTTTCTATTCCTGCTTCTTTATCTCCTATATAGGAAACTTTAGAAGAACTTGATAAATATAGTTCTTTAGGACTTTGTATCTTAAAGAATAAATCAAAGGCGATAAATGTTCCATTACTTTCTTCGCCAAAGCTTTCTGTTTCTTCTGATTTATTAGCTACTAAGATAAAATCAGTTGATGCGGTATTAGTAGCTTCTCCTTTATACATATTTAAAAATCCATTAGTAATATCACCACCAGTTGACACTGGATAAATTCTATAAGGTATTTGATTTACACTACTAGGATAGTTTTTATTAGCGTTTTTTATATCATCTACTGTTATAACTTGTTTCCAGTTAACTGCATCAGTACTTACTTCAATTCCCCCATCTGCTTGAATATGTACATCTAATGCATTAATACTAACTACTCTATTAGCAGAAAACCAAGCATAAGTAGTGGTTATAAGTAAGATGAAACTAAAGCATAAGGGAAAGAAAAACAATCTTCTTCTTTTCTTTTTATTTTCCATTATCTTGATGCTCCTCTCTAAACTCCATATTAAGTTTTATTTCTCCACCAATAATAGCATCTACACATTCAGGGTCTTCACCTTCTAAATAGATTACAACTGTATAACGGTCTATATCCCCTGGTTTCATTTCTTTTCTTTCTTTTAACACTGCTATATCTTTAGATTTAAAAGGAACAGTATTAGGCTCTGCTTTTCCTGTTTCACTGCTTGCTTTGGCATATAATGTTGGAACACCATTTTCATATACTTTTATTCTAACAGCATCATCTACATTCTTTATAACATCTAAAATATTTATTTGATACCAATAATTTGTTATTTCTTTCCCTTCATTTGCTATATAAAAGGTATAAGCGATATAATTATCACCATTATGAGCTCCTTCTTTAGATGTATCAATATCTTGTGGTAACCAACTTTCTGTTATATTATCCATAAATGGTATTTCACTTGCATATAATTTATTTCTAGGAGTCTTCTCATCTAATGATTCATAAAGGGTTATACTATTTTTTAAAGCAAAGTTAGGATCTAGGGTAACAGTAAAGTTTCCTCCTTTATAAATAACTAATAATACAAAAAATAAAGCTAGTAATAAAACAAATAAAATAGATACTGCATACTTAGTATATTTTAGTCTTTTCTTTTTCTTTTCTAATTTTTCTGCTGTAACTTTAACTGTACTTATAGCCACTTCTACCACAACCCTTATCTTAGTATAATTCTAACATAATTAGACATATTTTGTAAATCATACTCAAAGTAATACAAAAGAAAAGAGAATTATTTTTTCTTTCTCCCTCTTAAGTCGAAATTAAATTCTTCTTTGTCTTTAATAGCTTCAAAAGATATTGTTTTAAATAAGTCATCTAGATTTAGTGTATCATCTATTCTTTCTGGTTTTAAAGATGGATTATTACTGATATTTATTTCTTCTAATTTCTTTTCAACAACTCTTTTTTCTTTAACTTTTTTAGCTGGTTTATTTTTACTAAATAGTAATACCATTTCATTTACGTCATAGGAATATGTAATAAGTATTAGACCTAGACAAAATATTACTAAAAAGAAAATAATTAGTCCCATCTTTATCACCTTCTTTATTATATATATAATAACACAAGTTATATTTTTTAAAAAGTGATGTCTAAATCTGTCGATTATTTTTTTACATTTATTTACACTTTCCTTTCTTAAAGTGTTTTAAACATTTTTAATTTCCTTCTTGCAGATGATATAATTTAATAAAGGATGGGATATAGATGTTTAAAGATAAGAAATTTAAATTATTTATTGCTTTTTTAGCTTTATTCATTTGTATTAGTCAATTAAAGGATACTTATGCTAAATATCTAGAATCTAAAGAAGGCAACACTGATTTTACTATTGCTAATTGGAAAATAGTTGTTAATGATAAAGATATATCTGAAGGTAGTACTATGTCTTCTTTAATAACCCCTGTTTATGTTGCTAATCAAAACATTGCAAGTGATGTTATCGCTCCTTCTAGTGAAGGATATTTTGATTTAAATATTGATGCTTCAAAAACTGAAGTTTCTTTTAAGTATGATATTTCTGTTTCTACTTCTGATGATTCGGCTGTTTCTGATTTAAAGGTAACTAGTTATAGTATTGATGGTAAAGAACAAGTTCCTGTAGAAGGAGTTAGTAGCATTTCTAATACGGTCAACTATACAGCTACTAAGAAAAATATTGTTATGCGGGTATATTTTAAATGGATTGATGATGATACTGAAACGATGGATAACAAAGCTGATACTAAAGCCTCTATTGATGGTAACAGTGCCAAATTAAAGGTTAATTTATCCTTTACTCAAGTTGTATAATAATATTTAATTAAATATGTAATAGTATTTTTTTCTCTTTCAAATTCTACTTTATTTACAAAATCATTATTTTTAATAAAAATATATATATGTATCAAAACAATATCTTTTCTTTTTATAATTAATATTTTATTTAGGATATTTGAAACAACAATTTTTCGTATTTCAGTAATTGTAATACTATTATTTAGTAAATTTATAATATCATCTAAATTGTTACACTCTTTGTTATTATCTTCTATAGTTTTTATCATTTCATTATAATCACTTATTCTTACTATATATTCTTCTTTAGATATTAATTTATCTAAGTATAAATCTAATAGTTTATTCTTTTTAGTAGTTATTTTTTCTATCTCTAGATTATTATCTTTTTCTTTATTGTTTTTTTTATAGTAATTTATTAATACATCAATAATACTCTTTTTAGTAATATTTAATTTTTCTACTATTTTATCAAATATGTAGTCTAGTTCACTTTCTCTAATATTAGCTGAATCACATACTCTTTTACCATTTTTTAAGTAGTTAGAACATACCCAAGTAGCATCACTTTTATCTTTTTTAAAATATCTTCGATAAAATAAGCTTTTATCATTAGAGCAATATATTTTATTACTATATAGATATAACTCTTTATTATTAGTGGTCTTCTTATACTGTTTTTTTCTTTTAGATAGTCTATTATTAGCAAGTAACCAAAGTTCCTCTGTTACTATTGGAGGGATAGAGTCTATATCTTTACAAAGATACCATTCATCTTCTGTTAGATACTTTACTTTCTTAGTCATATAATCAACCACTCTTGTTTTTCTTCCACAGTAATAGCCTTTATATTTAGGATTTGCAATCATTCTAGAGACTGTTGATATAGAAAATTTATTTCCCATACTAGTTTTTATATTCTTACTATTTAGTTCTTTTACTATTTTAGAAATAGATAATTTATCTATAGCATACTTTCTATAAATACTTTCTACTACTCTAGCTTCCTCTTCTACTATAACTAGTTTTTTACTTTCTTTATCTTTTTTATATCCATATAATAAATTATTTCCAAGAATCACTTTCTTTTCTATAGCCCTATTCATTCCAAATCTTACTCTCTCTGATAGACGTCTTACCTCATCCTGAGCAAGGGATGCCATTATTGTAAGTCTTAATTCTGAATCAGGTAAAACAGTATTAATATTATCATTCACAAAAAAAACTGCTACTCCATTATTTAATAACTCTCTTGTATATTTAATACTATCTAAGGTATTTCTTGAAAACCTTGATATCTCTTTAGTAATTATTAAATCAAATTTATCACTCTTTGAATCATTTATCATTTTCATGAACTGTTCTCTTTTTATATCATTGGTACCAGTTATACCATCATCTATATAGGAATCTATATACTGCCAATCATGTTGACTTTTTATAAACTGCTTAAAATATTCTACCTGATTATTTAAAGAGTTTTTTTGTTCTAAATGATCAGTAGATACTCTAGCATAAATAACCACTCTTAATTTTATATTAGTAATAGATAGGCCTTTATTAAGCATACTTCTAACAGTTAATAAATTAATACAAATCACCTAATTCTTTTAACAGATTATCTTCTGTATACTTATACATTTGATAAGAAATTTGATTTTCCTCATAAAGTTTCTTATTAAAAACAAGTGCTACTTTTAAAATAATTTTACTTTCACTCATACTTAATTATATGGTAAAGAAAAAAAAGTATTAATTACTAATACCTTCTTTACAGTCATTTTATTAACCATAATATTCCACATTTTATATTATTTAATTTCAGCTTGTGACATTTCGTATAATGTGTATGAAACTTGTGAAAATTCACCATCTGACGTAATACTATGATATTTACCAGTATCGGCATTAAATCTAAATGTCATAGATGTTCCAATCGTTTTTTTACCATTTATATATAAGTGTTCACCATTTGGAACAATAATATCTTGTCTATTTTTAATGAGACTAGTAGTGTCTGTCTTTTTCTGTTGTTCCATTTGTTCTCTTGTCGGAACAGTAATGTTATCTTCCGGCTCGACTTCTTCAAATTCTAAAACATCACTAGTATTATCCAAACTTTCTTTTTTCTGTTGTTCCATTTGTTCTCTTGTTGGAACAGTAGCAACAGTGGCACTTTCCGTTTCAACTGTTCTTTTTAAAGTTTTCATATAGAAAGCTGCTGCTAAACCAGTTGTATAATAACCTGTTGATTGTCCATCTTTTTTTATTAAATAACTACCATCCTCTTGTTTTTCAAAGGTTAGTTTACTGCTACTTAAATTTGAATCCTTCATAAATTTATCAAAATCAATAAAATTACGATTTTTAATATCTTCGCCGCTAGTAGCTACATTAGCTTTTGTGATACCTTTCATACCAATAGCACCAAAAGCAGTTGCTAAAGCAGTTTCACTGATATTATCACCTAATGTTGATTCAACTGAAGATATATATTGTTCTAAAGCCTCAGCTATTTCATCCATATTAGTTGTTTCAGTAAATATTTTTTCTACTGTATCACATACTTCTTCAGAAAGGGAAGCTAGTGTATTGGCAGTAGAGGCAATATCATTAGTAGTAATAATCCATTTTTTATACTCTTTATAAGTACTAATATATTCTCCATCATATTCTCTTGTATTAACAACGGAACCTGTTACTATTTGATTATTATAACCATCTAACGTAGCAGCACATTTTACTATATTACTACAATTTGAACTAGTTTTTGCAGCAGTTGTTCTTAAAATACTAACAACACTTCTAACTTCTCTTGATAGTCCTAATATTCCACTTGTTCTTACAGTAGCCATTATCTAACCTCCTTGCTTCTTCCTAAGTATTCTCTATAATTTCCTTGACTTATAGATACAGTAGCAGACTTAACCGTACTTAGTTGACTTTCTATATCACTATAACCTTCTAATTCATTTATACATTCAGCTAACTTAGCCTGTTCAGCATGTCCACCTTCACTATCCCAAACTTCGTTAACTAATCCTAATATTTCTCTTAAAGAAGCAATTGCACTAGTAAATTGACCAGTCTCTGGTAAACTTTGTTGAGCTTCTAAAAGAGCATTTTTTGCTTCATCCACTTCAGCTTGTGATACCATAACTCCTCCTATCTGAAAAAACAATACTCAACAGTATTGTTAATTCTTATCCTTGATTTAATATATCTTTAATATTAGTATTACCTGATTCAATTGTATCAGCAGAAGTATTTAAATCTCTTCTAATATTTGCTTCAACATTTTCAAAATCTTGTTGTAATTTATTAATTCTTGATTTTATATCATTAACAATTGAATCAATATCTGCACTAGTTAAAGCTCCACCACTTAAGCTAGTATAAGCTTGATTTACTTGCATTATTTGCTCATTCATACGATTTGTAAATTGTGACTTTAAGTAATCAATACCTTCTAATATTGCTGTTTTTGATGCTTGTTTACTATCCATTGTTCTCCCTCCTTCTAAGCTTGATCAATTTGATTTACATATGGAACAGATTCTTCTAGATTTTGAATTCTAGCAGAAATATACATGATAAAACTTTCGATATCACCATTAATAAAGTTTTCTAATCTAGACTGTGCTATGGCACTTCCTGCTGTAGTCCAATATTTTTTTAAGTTAGTTTCATTGTACTGAATTAACTCTTCTTTAACTTTAGTCATCCCATCTCTTGTTTCACTTAATAGAGAAATAACCTTTTGTAATGATGCTTGATCAAAATGAATTGTATCTCCTAATCCGTTCATAAGTTCACCTCCTACCTTTCTATATATAATCTAACATAAAGTATATTATTAATCAATCTTCTTTACAGTCTTTTACATAAATACCAACCAAGTTCCATGTCTAATATCTGTATTTTTTAATATTTGATTATTATTATATTCCTTACCATTTACTCTATTATATAATCTTTCTTTATTAGTAATAATATAATAGCCATTAGATACCTCTACTAATCCTTTAGAAAGAAGAGTAACAATTTCTCCTATTTTTTTGTTAGCAGGTAAAAACACTTCATACTTTTTTTCAATTAGTGGTACTATTATGGTTACTAATACTTTATTATCCATTACTCATCACCTTCTAATATCTTAATTCTAGTAGCAATTCCATTATCAATTACATAGCCAAAATTAGCTGGTATTTGACTACTTAATACTCTTAATGGAGTACTTATACTATGAATAGTACTATTATTTAGTCCTCTACCTATATAGATACCACCATCTAAAACTGTAAATTGTCTAAACCAATTTTCATAAGCATAAGTCTTAATATCTATTATTCTACCTACTAATACAATAGAGACATTCTTTAACTCTGATATTTTACTAAAGATTTGTAATAGACTATTTTTGGTTGTTATATCAAGCGTATTAATCATTTTTTCAATACCTATAACAAACACTACTAATTCTTTTGTTCTATTACTTTCAAATATTTTATCACTCATAAACTTAAATGAATCATTTGTTTCATTATGATATATACAATTAGTAAAAGTATTTAAATCATAAAAGCCTTTTAGATCTATAACTACTACTTCTATATTATCCAAACTACTAATTTCATTTACTAAAATTCTAGTAAACTTAGCTAGCATATTCATATCTTCAGAATTAATTAAATGAATTAGATTCTTCTTAAAATTATAAGTAGCTATATCAAGAGTTTCTTCTACTATACCAACTGGTATACTAGTAATATTATTTAGTTTACTTACTACATCTTTTATAGTTACTATGTTTGGAAGTACTGCTACTCTTTTGGCCTTACTACTCATTTGTTCATTTAAACTAATTATTACCTTTTTAATATATTCACTTAACTGTTCTTTTGGACAAATTGAAGCAGTTTGAAATTCATAAGGTTCTTCCTCTATTAAAGCAACCCCTCTATTATTAATATCTGCTAACATTGGAACTTTTTTACCAAGTAACATATTATAATCTATTTGAGCAGAAAGCTTTAAAGGTATGATAACAGGGAAATTAGCTCTCATATTTAATCTTAAAGCTCTGTCACTTATAGCAGTTATAATAGTATATATTCCATATTTAGAACCATCTCGTGATATTTTATTTACAATACTATCATAATCTTCATAAGCTTCTTTAAAGTTTTCATAACCAGATAGTAAGAAAACTATTGCTGGCATAGTACTTCCTGAATGAGTACAATAAAATTCATAACTACCATTATATTCTTGTAATAATTTCTTTCTTCTTTCTATTTCATTAGTAAGTAATTTTAATAGTTTATCAACTTTTTCTTCTTCACTTGCAAAGATAACATCTCCTACTTGGGGAGCATCTTCATAAATTTTTAATGTTTCATTATCAAAGTCTAGTGTATAAATATTAACTTCCTCAGTTGTATAGCTTGTTATTAATGAATATAAAATGGTATTAGTAATTGTATTTTTCTCATTCATACTATAAATTACAGTGTTACCTTTACTAGCTAAATCAATTGTTAATAGTCCTTGACTTTGACTAGCAGGATTATCATATTCCCCTAATATTATTTGAATATTAAATGGTTTCCTTTTAAAGTTATATTTTTTCTTTAAATCATCAACATAGATAATAGCTGGTAGTTTAGGTAACCATAATTGTTTAACAGAAATAGAATTCTTTTGAGCTAATAAAGATAAATATTTTACTATGTTAGGTAATTGTTCTCCCATTACTTGAATGTTCTTTTTAGGACTATCAATTGTTTTGATACTTTCACCTACATCGTTTATAAAGACAATTGAATCATCTTTTTGATGATAAACCTTATCTTGGGGAATATAAGGAGCTCCTGCCCAAGCAGCTTGTCCTAAAGCAAATAACTCATCATAACCTACTTGTAAATAGAATCTACCTGTCTCTTTAATAGCGGCAGCATCTGGTCTTTTAATAACTTCATTGGAATCAGATGCCTCTTGTACCTTTAGACAAACTCTAAATCTAGAGTTAGACCATATTTGATCATTTACTACTCCACTAGGCTTTTGGGTAGCAAGTATTAAGTGTACTCCTAAAGAGCGACCAATACGAGCGGTTGATATTAATTGATCCATAAATTCTGGTTGTTGACTTTTTAACTCTGCAAACTCATCTGATATAATAAATAAATGCGATACAGCAGTTTTTAATAATCCTTCACGATAATACTTTTGATACTTATAGATATCAATTGTTCCTTCACCAAGCTCTTCTCTTGCTTCATTAAATAATTTTTGTCTTCTTTTAAGTTCACTTTCAATAGATGCCAAAGCTCTATTAATATCGGCTGTTTCAAGGTTAGTAATAGTACCAGCTAGATGTGGTAAAACTATTTCTTGTTCTTTATTTTCAAAAGCTCCAACTAATCCACCACCTTTATAGTCTATTAAAACAAACTGTACTTCATCTGGATGGAAGTTAATAGCCATTGATAGAATATAAGTAATAATAAATTCTGATTTACCAGATCCTGTCATACCAGCTATTAGACCATGTGGTCCTTCTTCTTTTTCATGTAAATCTAATTTAAACTTCTTACCATCAGTACTGATTCCAATTGGAACGGCTAAACTATTTATTGGATTATTAACTTCCCATCTCTCTAGTGGATTTAACTGTTCTATTTTTCCTACATCATATAATTCTAAGAAACCAATAGATTTAGGTAAAGAGAAAGTTAATTCTTTATTCTCTAGTGGAATATTTAAAAGTCTAACTGAACAATAAGCTAAATCTAATTTATCTACTGGTTCAATGGTAAACTGTTTTTGAGTTTCTTCTACTAGTTCATTTTCAAATATACCACCACTTTGCATATCATTTATACCAATGAAAGCTTTAGTAGCAGTAGGAAGATTGGCAAGAGAAGGATGTAACATTAATAAACTAAAACCTAAATTACCATTCATCTCTAATATTTCATCAATCAAAGGATAACTTTTAGCAAGTTTATAATCATCCGTAATAATCATATAGTAAGTTGAAAAGTTTTTATATAAACTGTCCCTACTATCTTTAATCTTTTCAACTTGTTTTTCTCTTGCTATTATTATTCTTTGTAAGTAAAGAGATACTTCTTTTATTTCATCAGAATTAGTAGCAAAGAAACGCATAGTTCTATCATCATTAAAAATATGCGGCATTAATTTAATATTAGACCAGTAATCCTTATTTGCTTCGTTAGTTAAAACAACTATTTTTAAATCATAATAACTATGAAGAGCTACCATTTGGAGTAATAATAAATCTGTATAGGGTTTTATATACTCATATTTTCCTGTAATAGCAATTATATTTTTTTCTATTAAGTTTTCTACTATAGGTACACCATCTATATATTTATACTTATCCACTAGAATACGCATTTTATCTTCTAAGTTATTATCATCAATAGTAAAATGTTCTGCCGGATAATTAAACTTAATAGCAAGATTAGTTCTACCTATACCAAGTCTTATTGATAAAAAATCTTTCTGATGTAATTCTCTTCCCCAAAGAGTTCTACTTTTATTAATAATCATTTGATAACATTCAATTGGACTTATATTATTAGAAAGTAATATTTGTTTTTGTTTAGTAGAAATGTTTTGAAGTTCTACTTCTTTTTTAGTTAAATACTCATTATATTTTTTTTCGGCCTTTAATTTTTTCTTTTCTTGTTGTTTCTTGGTATATTTTCTATTTATAACGGGCCATAGAAGGGTTCCTGCCATCATAGAAATTGAAATAGCAATAGTTGGTAAGACACTCATCATATCTCTTTGACCATTTTGCATAGACATAAAAGCAACTAAAAGCATAACAAAGGAGGTAGAGGCCATCGTTATCATCGGACCAATAGTTAAAATAAATGGTTGTTCTTCTTGTGTATTATAATTAGGTGGTCCATCTATTTTAAATTCTTCACTTTCAACTATTTCGACAAATCTAGGTGATCTAATAAAATAGTCATTTTCATTATATAATTCTATTTCTCTTTCTTCATCGGTAGTTACTACCTCTTTATTATCTTCTCTTTCAATAGAGTGTGCTGGTAAATTATTATTATATGTAACACTTTCTAAGGGATTATTATATATTAACATATTTCCTAGAACAATAATTTTTACACCCATGATAAAGATTACATCACCATGATTAAGTCTTACCATTCCATTAAGTGCTTTATTATTGATAAATGTTTTGTACTCACTATTTAAATCTTTTATTAACCAGGTTCTATTCTGATAAGTTATTTCTACTTGTTTTGGAGAAATTAACTGATTGTTACAACTAAAAGCATTGTCACTACTACTTCCAATAGTAAAATTACAATCTCGCTCCATTTCTAAATATTTATAAGATAAATCATTAACTGGTGATGTATAAAGTATATAGTACCCTGCTTCATCTTTTATTTGTAAAATTAAAAATTGATATTCATTAAGTATAACTTCTTTTAAGGTTTCTTTATTAGCTAGTATTCTTACGTTTTTGTTACTATAAGCTTTCCACTTACCATTTTCTTCACTTATATTTATTAGATTTTTTTCATTACTGTCTTTTATCCAATAACTACCAGATATTATGGAAGGTAGAGTAAAGCTTGTTAGTTTTTCTTTATTAAGTATATATACTAACATTTAGGTTCCTCCTATTCTTATTAAAGAATACCAAATTTTTAGGTTTTTAGCAAGATAAGTGCTTTCTTTTTATAACACTATGCGAACCTAACGCTTTGCAAGTAGAAAAACAAGGATATGGTTATGTCGTAGCATCTGTTGGCGAACTTGGAGGAGTTGTTCCATATACTACTTATTTTGCTAGAAATAGTTATCTAACTAAGAACAATGATTTAATTAAAAGTTTTAGAGATGCTATTCAAAAAGGATTAGACTTTGTTCATAATTCTACCGATGAAGAAGTTGCTAAAGCGATAATTGACCAGTTTCCTGATACTTCTTTAAAAGATATAACTAATGTTGTTAAAAGATATCGAGAAATAGAAGTTTGGCCAAAAACAACGGAGTATAAAAAAGAATCTTTTGATCACTTACAAGAGATTATGGAAAATGCTAACGAACTTGATAAGAAAGTTTCATATGATAAATTAAAATATGAAATCAAATAACAATATCTTAGAAATAACACATCTAGTTAAAAATTATCAAGATACTAAAGATGAAATTAAAGCGATTGATGATTTTTCTTATAATGTTAGTGAAGGTAAATTTATTTCCATAGTTGGTCCTTCTGGTTGTGGAAAAAGTACCCTACTTTCTATTCTTGCTAAACTTGAAGATAAGTCTAGTGGAGAGATTAAGTTTAATAAGGATAATATTGTTCTAGGATATATGTTACAAAAGGATAGTCTATTTCCTTGGTTAACTATTTTAGATAATTGTCTTTTAGGTCTTGAGATTAAAAATATTAAGACAGAAGATAATATTAGTTATGTTAATCATCTCTTAGATAGTTATGGCTTAGCAGAATTTAAGAATAAGTATCCCAGTAGTCTATCTGGAGGGATGAGACAAAGAGTTGCTCTTATTAGGACACTAGCAATTCATCCTGATATATTATTATTAGATGAGCCATTTTCAGCTCTTGATGCCATGACTAGAGTGGCTCTTGCAGATGATTTATATAAGATGATTAAGAAGGAAGGTAAAACTGTTTTAATGGTAACTCATGATATAGCAGAAGCTGTTAGTTTAAGTGATGTAGTTATTGTCTTAACGAAAAGACCAGCTACTTTAAAGTCTATATATGAGATAAAGTTTGAAGAAAGAAAAACACCTTTTGAGAATAGAAAGAAAAAAGAGTTTAGTGTTTATTATGATAAGATATGGAGGGATTTAGATGTTCATATCTGATGAGAGAAAGAAGTATTTGAAAAAGATTAAAAATGAGAAAATATTTACTATCTTCTTTCAAGTTATGATACTTATCTCTTTTCTAGTTATCTGGGAAATACTTGCTAAATTTAAAATAATAAATACTTTTCTTGCTAGTAGTCCTTCTCTTATTTTTAAGACATTAGGTAAACTAGTAGCTAGTAATGATTTATTTACCCATATTAAAGTTACTTTATTAGAAACTATTATAAGCTTTTCACTAGCATCTATTGGCGGAATAGTAATTGCTTCTATTCTTTGGTGGAATAAACGTCTTGCTAAAATAGTTGATCCTTATCTTACAGTTATTAATGCTCTTCCTAAAGTAGCTCTTGGTCCTTTAATTATTATTTGGGTAGGAGCTAGTACTAAATCAATCATCTTTATGGCTTTACTAATTAGTCTATTCTTATCTATTATCAATATTTACCATGACTTTAGTGAAACTGATAAAAACTATCTAACTTTACTAAATAGTTTAGGGGCTAGTAAGAAGGATTTATTCTTTAAAGTTGTCTTACCTAGTAATTTTTCTAACATAATTAATAATCTAAAGATCAATACGAGTATGGCCTATATAGGTGTCATTATGGGTGAATTACTTGTTTCTAAAAAAGGATTAGGTTATCTAATTATGTATGGTAGTCAAGTGTTCAATATTAATTTAGTTATTACTTCTGTATTTTTATTAGGAGTGTTTGCCTTTTTATTCTATTATGTTATTTGTCTAGTAGAAAGAATTATGGTAAAGGAATAAAAATAATCTAAGTATATAAAAAGACCTAGAATTTTAATCTAGATCTTTTAATTTATCTATTAATCTAAAATATTTTTAAGAACAATAGTCTTTGTACGACTCATTTCTTTTAGAGTAGTTGAAACTCCTTCATTACCAATTCCAGAATGTTTCCAACCACCAAATGGCATTTCAATAGCACGATAGAAACTTGCACCATTGATAACTGCTCCACCAACTTCCATTTCCATAGCAGCTTTGAAAGCAGTTTTCATATCACTAGTCATAATGTTTCCACATAAACCGAATTTACTTTGATTAGCTATTTCTAGAGCTTCATCTAAAGTATCAAAAGTACAAACAGGAATAACTGGTGCGAAGATTTCCATATCTTTCATTACATCCATGTCTTTTGTTACATTGTCTAGAATTGTTGGTTCAAAGAAAGCTCCGTTTCTTCTACCACCATATATTAAAGTAGCTCCTTGATCAAGTGTTTTTCTTACTTGTTCTTCGGCATTAATTGCTGCCTTTTCATTAATTAGACAACCAATATCAGCATCTTCTTGTTGAGGCATAGCTATTTTTAAAGATTGTAGTGTTTCTACTGCTCTTTTAATAAATTCGTCTTTAATACCTTTTTGTACTAAGAATCTTTTACTAGCACAACAAACTTGTCCAGTATTATAAAGACGTCCCCAAACTAATTCTTTCATAGTTAAGTCCATATCAGCATCATCCATTACGATGAAAGCATCATTTCCACCAAGCTCTAGCATAACATGAGTGATATTAGCAGCTGCATTAGCCATTACTTCAGCTCCTACTTCTGTACTTCCTGTTACACTAATTAAAGCTACTTGTGGATGTTTTGCTAAGGCATTACCTGTTACAGAACCACGGCCTGATATACAGTTAATAACACCATCTGGAACTCCAGCATCTTTTAATAATTCACAATATCTATGTAGAGTTAGTGGATTATCAGTAGATGGTTTTACAATTACACTATTTCCCATTATTAAAGCACTAGGTACTTTTTGACCAAATAAGTCACATGGAAAGTTAAATGGAATTATACAAGCTACTACTCCTAGAGGTTGTTGAACTGTTATTTGCATTGTTTTTTCTTGTCCAACTTCACTACCAGCTGGAATAACATTTCCATAATCATGTTTGGCTTTTTCAACATATCCATGGATAAAGTGTTTTGTATTACTAATTTCTACTCTTGCTTCTTTAATTGGTTTACCTGTTTCTTTAGATAATAATTGAGCAAGTTCTTCATGATTAGCTTCTACTAAATCTGCAAATTTATAAAGAATGTCTCCTCTTTCATGAAGGGGCATTTTAGCCCAAGTTTTCTGAGCTTTAGCAGCTTCTTTTACACAAAGGTCTACATCTTCCTCAGTTGCTAGTGGTACAGTATCAATTAATTCATTAGTAGCTGGATTAATTACATCTGCTTTTTCTCCGTTACTAGCATCTACAAATTTTCCTCCAATTAAATTTTTCATTTGTCCTCCTATTCTTTTCCAAATCCTGTGAATGATAACATTAGTCCACCACACATATTGCATGAATGTTCATCATATCCATATTCACCGAAAGTAAAGATTGTAATAAATGGAACACCATGTGCTTCTTCTACTAATTTATCATATACTTCATTTATTCTATTACCAATTCCTAATTTTCTTCCTCCGCAGTGTACTAATACATATCCGGCTGGATCTGTTGATAATTGGCTCTTTAAGTCTTTTAATGTTGCTTTTGTAGAATCGATTAATTCATCTACTGTTGCTTCTAATTGAATAATAGCTGTTTTTTCTACTACTTTATTTCCTAAGTTAATAGTATCATCATTTGGAGTCTTAGTTCCATGATCATCACCAAACATTGGATGACGTACAACAGTTAAGTTTCCTAGTGGATCTTTTACTCCTAATGGTTTAGTAATTGATGCTACTAATAAGTTTTGACCATGTAATTTATCTACACTTGTACCAGTCCATTCAGCATATTTCTTAAGAGCAGAAACTCCATCAATTTTAACTAATGTACGGTTATTTTTAACTTCGGTAATTAATCCAACATTATCAGATTCACGATATGCTCCTGTATAAGATGTTGCTATTTCACAATCTGTATAGAAGAATACTACAGCTACACCATCAGAAAACACTTTATCATTACAATAAATTTTCCAGTTTCCTTCTACAGTATCATCAGCTGCACTTCCCCCAAACATTGGAACACGTCCAATAATATCTTGGATACCCATTAAGTAATCTTCTTCTTCTTTTGGACTTGCTACCATATAGAAATAATCTGGTGAATAAGTTGCTCCAGCATTTAATACTGCTTCTTTTGCTACTTTTCTTCCGATTTCTCTAGCATTTTTTCCAGCTTCATGGCAAGCAACTCCAACTGATAAGTTTTTATCATCAAAACTCATCATTGCAGCAAAACCATCTTCACTAGCAATTATTCCATCATTAGTCATAACCATTCCACTTGATGTACAACCAACTACTGGAACTCCTCTCATTGTAGAACGAACTCCTTTTACTACTTCTTCTACATCATCTTGACATGAAGTATAAAGTAATCCTAGTTTTGGTTTCATTCCCAGTTTTGCATTTTTAGCAGTTTCTACACCTTTAGTAAAACTGTCTTTTTGAGTACTATACCCTACTTTTGTTTTCAACATAAACTTCTCTCCTTCTATTCTTTTTTCTCATATCAAGTATGAGTTGTTGAATTTTTGATTAATAATTGATACTTATTAACCTACTCTTCCCTATTATTGATTATAGCACAGTTTTGAAAAAAAGAAATGTTTTCCACAAAAAAAACATATTTTAAATATGCTTCTTTACAAATTGACACTAGAAATAGCATTTAAATTATAGTCTGCTCTTACTCCTTTTTGATAAAGATAATAACCAGCGGCTGCTATCATGGCGGCATTATCTGTACAAAAGCTAAGAGGTGGTATTGAGTAGTTTAAGTTTAATTCCTTTGCTAGTTTATCTATTTCTTCTCTTAGTTGATGATTAGCAGCTACTCCACCTGCTACTATTAAATTGTTAATGTTTTCATTTACTAATGCTTTTTTTGTTTTATTTACAATACTACCAATGGCTACTGTTTGGAAAGAACATGCTAAATCTGCTTGATTTATTTCTCTATTATTTTGTTTTTCTTTATGAGCTAGGTTAATAACGGCACTTTTTAAACCACTAAATGAGAAATTATAACTATCATCGTTTAAAGGCATTGGTAATTGATAAGTATTTTTACCAGTATGTGCTAACTTATCAAGTTTAGGACCTCCTGGATATGGCAAACCAATTACTCTAGCTACTTTATCATAACATTCACCTATCGCATCGTCTAGTGTACCACCTAATTTTTCAAAACTTAAGTGTTCATTCATCTTTATTAGTTCTGTATGACCACCACTTACGACAAGGGCTATTAGAGGAAATTTAAATTCTTCTACTAAACTATTAGCATAGATATGTCCTGCTATATGGTGAACGGGTATTAATGGTTTATTATAAACAAAACTTAATGTTTTAGCTGCTTCTAATCCTACTAATAAACTGCCGATTAGTCCTGGTCCATAAGTAACTGCTATAGCATCAACATCTTCTATTTTCATTTTTGCTTTTTGAAGACAATCTTCTATTACGAAGGTTATGTTTTTTACGTGCTCTCGACTTGCTATTTCCGGTACTACTCCACCAAAGTTTTCATGAATAGAAATTTGGGTTGAAGTTGAAGTTGCTATTTCTTCTCTTCCGTTTTTTACAATAGAACAACTAGTTTCATCACAACTACTTTCTATTCCTAATATATAAATATCTTTCATTTTTTACACTTCCAAATCTAATTCTTTTTGTCTAATATTAACTCCATCAATATGGCATCTATTCCATTATAATATCCTTTTCTTTTTGCTACTTCCACAAAATTATATTTATGATATAGGTTTATAGCTTTATAATTATTTTCTTTTACTTCTAAGGTGATATTACTAAGTTGTTTTTCTCTAGTTATATTTATTAAATATTCCATTAAAGATGATGCTATGTGATTTTGTTGATACTTCGTTAAAACTTCAATTTGATTAATTTCTATTCTATCATATATTTCACTATAAAGTAAGAAACCTTTTATTAAGTTATCATCTTCAAAGGTCAATATTTTTAGGAATGGATCTGTGGAAAACTCTTTTTCTGAAAGTTTATAAATAAAGTTATCCACAGATTTCTGTGGATAACTATTATATTCTTTTATCATAAATTAGCTTTTTCCTCAGCTTCTGTCTTTTTTAAGTATATTGGATTTATCATATGTGGATTTAATCCTTCTTTGTTTTTAAAATATGTTACTATTTTTAAAATATCAGGCTCATATGAATTTACACTATAGTCAGTTGCTATTTCATTATTAGTAATAACAGTAATTGGGCTATAATCATGACATTTTCTAGTTAGTTCATCTAAAGGTATATGAATGTCATCTACTATAGGATTAATATCATTATCATATAAGGCTCCATAGACAAATCCACGACGGGCATCTATAAGAGGCATAGAATAACCTTCTTGCTTATTTGAAATGGCCATAGCCGTTAATCCAGAAATTGGAACTATTGGTATATTAAGACTCCAAGCGATAGTTTTAGCAATAGTAACACCTATTCGAATACCTGTAAAAGAACCAGGTCCGGTTACTACTATAATTTTATCTAAATCTTTTGGAGTTATATCAGCTTTATTAAAAACACTTATAATTCTAGGTAATGCTTCTTTAGAAAGGTCCTTACCTAATTTTTCTTGACATTCACTAACTAAGGTATCATTTATAACAATTCCACTATATAAATAATCTGAAGATGTATCTACATAAAGAATTTTCATAATACATCCTCACATAGGTCTTCATATTGTTTACCATATGGAGTAATAGTTATAATTCTTGTATCTTCATCATCATTAGAAAGCTTAAACTTAATTTCTAATCTTTCTTCGGGAAGATAATCTTTAATCATATCTGCCCATTCGATAATAGTAACTCCACCTTTATCATAGTAATCTTCTATACCAATATCTTCTGCTTTACCATCTAATCGATAAACATCCATATGATATAGTGGAAGTTGGCCACTATTATATTCTTTTATTATATTAAAAGTGGGACTGGTAACTTCTTCTTGTACTTCCAAAGCTGAAGCAAAACCTTTTGTAAAAATTGTTTTACCGCTACCTAAATCACCAATTAAACATATAACCATATTAGAAAAATGTTCTGATTCAATATTTTCAGCTAAAGATATAGTATCTTTTTCATTATATGATGTAATTTTATAATTCATAATTTTCCCTCTTTCCGTCTAGTCCATTATAACAAAGTAAAATAGAAGATTTCAAGATGTTTTGTAAAATTTAAAATAAAACAAAAAAATCTTGGCAACTTCCTATTTTCGCATACACTATCGTCGGCGTTAAGTGG